>JBDRDQ010000550.1:0-4215 GCA_043820695.1 Gemmatimonadota bacterium
TCAAGGAGGGATCGAGATGAAATTCCCGTTTAGAATGGCGGTTCCGTTGGGGATGATTGCGTTCTTGGGGACGCTCGGCTGTGGGGGAGGAGAAGTGCCGCCGCCCGACTCATCTGCCGTGGGTGGGGAATCGGCTGACGCTCCCCGGCTCGCGTCGCGTCTCCCGGAGGATGCTCAAGCGATCTCCCTCCTGGGGGAGCCGCTGTTCCCACCAGCCCTTCCGGAGGAGGTCCTGGCCAGCAGGGAACAGCAGTTGGCAGAGGCCCTCCACGATCTCGAGGCCGACCCCCAGGGGACTGCAGCGATCATCTGGGCCGCCCGGCGCTACGCCTATCTGGGTGACTACCGGAAGGCCATCGATCTTTTCAGCGAGGGGATCGCCCTTCACCCGGACGATGCCCGGCTCTACCGTCATCGTGGACACCGGTACATCTCCGTTCGGGAGTTCGACAACGCCATCGCGGATTTCAGGAAGGCCGCCGAGCTCATCGAGGGAACCAAGGACGAGGTGGAGCCCGACGGACAACCCAACTCCATGGGCATTCCCACGAGTACTCTTCATTTCAACATATGGTACCACTATGGTTTAGCCCACTTTCTCGAAGGTAATTTCGAGGAGGCCGAAGAGATCTATCGGCGTTGCTGGGACGCCTCCATCCACCCGGACAGCAAGGTGGCCACCGCCCATTGGTGGTACATGAGCCTTCGGCGATCGGGGAGGGCGGAGGAAGCGCAGGCTCTGATTCAGGGGATGGACTTGGACGCTCTGGCTTCCGAGGTCATCGAGAGCGGGTCCTACCTGGAGCTGCTACGCCTCTACGCGGGGGCAAGCGCTATGCAGGGGGAGGCCATGCCGGAGCTGGACCCCGCGACCATGGAAGGGGCTGCGCTCGGATATGGGGTCGGGGCTTTCTACCTCTACAACGGCCACGCCGATGAAGCCCGTGCAGTCTACGAAGGGATTCTCTCGGCCCGAGACCAGTGGGCTTCTTTCGGTTATATCGCCGCTGAAGCCGATTTGGCGCGAATGGGGGGCGAATAGGCACCCGATCCCGATTCCGTCCTCCAAACGTGCTACGGGGGGCCCTGGGGCCCCCCGTAGTCGTTTTGGGACATGAACCGGCCGCTGGGGTCCGGTTCTAGTTGCCTCCCACCGTGAACTGGTGGGTGAGGACGCCACCCCGGGTGGAAAGGATCCGGATCGTTCCCTGGACCGGATCGGAGCCACGGACCCGGACCTCGAACGTCGCCGAGTTGGTTTCCCCCGCTTCGGTCCATCCTGCGTCCACGGCGGATTGCCCCACCACACGGGCCGCAGGGCTCCCGCCCGCGGCACCAGCTTGCCCAAACTCCAATACAGCCCGGTCTTCCCTCACAACCTTTACCAGCCGGGCCTGACGAAGGGCCGTTGGGAGGCCGCCTGCGTTCCTCCAAGTGACTTCGACTTCATAGGTGGTCTCGTCTCCCGCCACCTCGCCTCGTCGGATATCGACCTCGTCCACCTCCAGAAGAGGGAGATGTTGGGCCATGGCCAGGTTGAACAGAGCCTGGTTCCCGACCCACATATCGAGTACGGCGGGTGGTGCGTTCTGGGAGAAGAACTTTGGATGGAACCCTCCGATCTCCACCTCACCCAGAGTCGGATGCTGGAAGCTCTCCCACTCCTTGAAGGCCCGACCCTGGTTCTCCTGGTCATCCCAGACGAGGGCGTCCAACTGGTTCTCCTCACCATCCCCGTTCACGTCCCCCATTCTTCCTCCATTCCAGAGCTCATCCCCATACCAGATGGCCCCATAGTACCAGTATCCGAAATCGGGTCCGTGGCCGAAGAGGGGGCTTCCGTCCATGGGGCCGGCATCGGGCCGGGAGCGAGTGGAGTAGTCATGAAAGACGTCACCTGCATACGGATACCCGGTGATGGCCATTCCGACCGAGTCGAAATACTCGTAAAGGGCCAGATCCTCCGGGTACATCCGCTCCGGCCCGGGGGAAGTGGAGGGTGCCCTGAGGTGCATGGGCACCGTGGTGTCCATGCTGTTGGCCACGGAGACATTGGGGTTTTCCAGGAGAAACACGACCACGGAACGGGTCTCGATCTCGCTGAGAGGATACTCCCCGGCCCCCGACTGCGTGTACCCCCGGCCCGTTCGGTCCCTTCCCGGGAGGGGGCGCCAGTTCTCGACATAGTTCCGGTGGAGGTCCAGGCCGCCAATCCCGTCCTCGTTGGCCCGGCCGTCACCATCGTTGTCCAGGCCCTCGCTGGACGTCACCCAGACGGCCTCTTCGTCGGCCCTGGCCCGCCGCATAAGGCGGCCCGAGGGATCGGCCTCGTCCAGGACCATGGTGGCCCGGTCGTCGGTTCCCGGCCGGGGGCGATAACGGATCTGATGAATGACTCCATCCTCGTTCAGGTCGTCGGCGGCGTCCTCGTCCAGGAGACCGTCCCCGTCGTTGTCCGTGGGCCGATTCGTGCTTCGGTTCGACTGGGCGGTGTTCAGGTATAGCTCGCTACCGTCCGGGTTGTTCTTGGGCCGGAGATAGATGGCCCTGGTATCCAGGAGACGGGTGATCTCCGGGTCGGATCCATAGTTCTCCACCAGGTGCTTCATGAGCCAGAGGACCGATTCGCTGCTGGTCACCTCACCCGAATGCCGGCCCCCCTCGAAAAAGGCGGCCGGTTTGTCGGTTGCCGGGCCCGTTTTCTGGTTGGTGAGGGTGGCCTGGAGGATGGGCCTGCCCTCGAAGCTGGTGGCCACCTGGTAGATCTCTACCAGGTCGGGGTACTTTTTCTCCCACCGGTCGAGCCATTCGTACATCACGTCCATGGTGTGAAACCGGTCGAAGGTCAGGATCTCCCCGGCCTCATATTCCACTTCCGGGTGCTGGACTTTCAGGAAGTGGTTCACACCGTGCCGGAACGAAGGAAGGGTGTACCAATCCCGCTCGATGCTCTGAACCGCTTGCCCTGGCCCGCCTCGCCCACCCATCCCCTGTGCGAGGACGGTGGTAGGCTGAAGAAGAGCTGCCAGAAGCAGAGAAAAACCAAACCGCAACAGGCCGTTTCGCATAGTCCATCTCCAGGTTGAAGAGTACTGGGTGGCAACCTGCGCTCCGGCAAGCGGCCAAACAAGGGGGTGGAGCCCCTTTTGGGAGGTTGGAATCCAGTTGGAAGGCTGGAATCCAGCTTTGGAGCGGCTTCGAACCCCTTGACGGCGGTATGGCGGCGGCGGCAGGCTATCGCATGCCTCTCCAAAACCTTCCATTCCGCCTCGATGTCCCCGGCGCCGCCAAAGCCATCGCGCCCTTCATTCGCCGGACCCCCGTCATGAGGAACCCTGAACTGGAAGAACCCGGAGGAGGCGCGGTATTCCTGAAATTGGAGAACCTCCAGGTCACCGGGTCGTTCAAGGTCCGTGGAGCCGCCAACCGGATCCTTCTTCTCACGGAAACGGAGAGGAAACGCGGAGTGATCGCCTGTTCCAGCGGAAACCACGGCCGGGCCGTGGCCTATATGGCCGGGCAGCTGGGGATTTCGGCCGTCATCTGCGTTCCGAACTGGGTCGACCCGGTGAAACTCTCGGGAATGAACCGGGCCGGAGCCCGCGTGATTCTCGCGGGGGACAGCTACGATGAGGCTGAAGCCAGGGCCATGGCCTTGGCCGAAGAGGAAGGCCGAGCCTTCGTTCAGCCCTTCGACGATCCCTGGGTAGCGGCAGGGCAGGGGACGCTGGGCCTGGAACTCCTGGAACAGGTACCTGGGCTGGATACCCTCTTCATCCCCCTGTCCGGCGGCGGGTTGGCGGGAGGGGTGGCTTATGCCGTCAAGGAGCTCCACCCGGAAATCCGAATCGTGGCCGTGTCCGCTGCCAACGCACGGGTGATGTACGAAAGCCTCCGAGTCGGCAAGCCCGTGAGCATGGAGGAGGAAGAGACGCTGGCCGAAGCTCTTTCAGGCGGAATCGGCCTCACCAACCGGTATAGCCTCCCGCTCGTTCGGGAACTCGTCGATGAACACATCCTGGTCGGGGAGGATGAGATTCGAGCCGCGATGCTCTATGCGGCCGGGTCTCTGAACCTCCTCCTGGAGGGAGGGGGAGCCGTGGCCCTGGCTGCCCTCTTGGGGCGCCGGGGCGGTCAGCACCGGGAGACGGGGACCGAGGCCGTCGGCGTGATTCTGAGCGGCGGAAACGTGTCCCTGCCGAGGCTCCAGAGGCT
>JBDRDQ010000551.1:0-5692 GCA_043820695.1 Gemmatimonadota bacterium
GCATTGAGGTCCTTCGGTTAAAGCCGTTCTAAGCCACGATCTCCTTCCAGACGACCCCCTATCCCCTATCAGACCATCTTCGGTCTTTCTTCGGGCGTCCAGGGGCCTCAGAATCGACCTGTCGTTTTTGCACGGAAGCCAATTCGCTCCTCATCTTGCGGTCGGTGGCTGACTGGGCTGGAACGGGTAGTCCACTCTCACCGGAGCATGAAGCCGGCTCCGGCGGAGAACCGGATGTTTCGTTACCCAACAAACCAGTAAGCACCTCGCCAAAACTTTTTCCCGACAAAAAATATCTTGACACTTAACCTTTTTGGGGTGCAGACTGAGGCGTCCCACAGCATAAAGGCCAGGCGTCGGTTAGGCCGATTTGCAGGGGACGAACGGAGGATTGTCCGATGGGTTCGGCAGAGATTCAGGGAGACATGTGGGGGAAGACGGCACGAGACTGGGCGAAGTTCCAGGAGCCGATGAGCGTGCCCCTCTGGGATGCGATGCTGGAATCCGGCAAGGTGGGGAAGGATTCACGCATTTGTGACGTTGGCTGTGGAGGTGGAGGCGCAAGCCTCTTGGCGACAGAGAGAGGCGCGAGGGTGGGTGGGTTGGACGCTACCGAGGCGCTGATCGATATCGCTCGCGAGCGGATTCCTGATGCCGACTTCAGGGTCGGAGATATGGAAGACTTGCCGTTTGCAGACCGCGTCTTCGATGCTGTGATCACGCCCAACTCAATTCAATATTCAGAGAATCGAGTAGGCGCTCTGCGCGAAATGGAGCGGGGCTGCGACATTGACGGGAGGGTGGTGGTTGGTCTTTGGGGCCCGCCAAGCAAAGTCGAGTTTCGGGATATCTTCCAGGCTATGATTGAAGCAATGCCCGAGCCTCCTCCGGGAAAGGGTCCGTTCGAGTTGTCCGAGCCAGGAGTGCTCGCTGCACTAGTCGAGGGGGCGGGATTGAATGTTGTAGGCGACGGAGAGGTCCAGTGTCCTTTTGCGTATCAGGAACGCCAAGCGCAGACCCGACACTACTGCGTTCGTGGGGGCTGACGAGCAAAAGATGAGTCTCTCGACGGCGTCTTCAAAGAACGACGCGCCGGCCGTGGGCCGTCCGAGCGGGGGCTGTTACGTTGCGTCCTCTGGGGGGGCTACCCCTTTCCCGACAACGAAGAGGGAACAAACCAATGGCAGGCCATAGCCCAGACGACACCACCGAGTTCGAGCGCGAAACCTGGAATCGGTGTGCGCGGAATTATACAGAGACCTTTGCTCTCCTCACCAACGAGGCCGTACGGCTTCTGATAGAGGCTGCGAACGTCAAGAGCGGTATGCGCGTGCTAGACATCGGCAGCGGGCCTGGAAATGTGGCCGGGCAGTTCGCCGCCGCTGGCGCCGATGTCGACGCCGTAGACTACTCCGAGCCGATGCTCGAGGTTGCGAAGAAGAATCACCCCGACATCCGTTTTCACTTCGCGAACGCCGAGAAGCTCCCCTTCGACGACGGAACCTTTGATGCCGTCATTTCCAGCCTGGCGGTGCATCACTTGGCTCGCCCCGCTGAGGTGTTCAAAGAGGTGCACCGAGTGCTCAAGCCCGACGGTAGCTTCGCCTGGGCGGTTTGGGGACCGGAAGAGGAGCAGACCGGTTTCGGAGTGTTCTTCGGCGCTTTGCTGACCCATTTGCCCGATCTAGACATGTCCGCTCTTCCCTTCGGTCCGCTGTTCGGCGTCACTGACCGCGAAACCTACGAGCCCTACGTCAGCGGCGCGGGCCTGACCAACTTTCAGCTCGATGCGTACAAGGTTGCGTGGAAATCCGACACGCTCGACGCGGTCCTTCGTGGCATGTCGGACTGGTCGAACCTGGCCGCATTTCCCGAGGAGATCCGGGAGAAGGTCAAGGCCAGCACCCGCGAGAACGCCAAGGCCTTCGAGAAGGACGGCAAGTACGAGTTCCCGCACTCGCTGGTCGTCGGTCGCGCGACGAAGTCGTAGGCTCGGTGCTCTAGTTCGGAGGCGTTTGCGGCACGGGCTACCCGGCCCGTGAGCGGCCGCCTTTTGGTTTGGCTGTGCCAATAATGTGTCAAAATATGCGGTGAAAGTCGGGGATTTGGCGGATCTTTCCCCGGAAAGTCGGAGAAAAAAGCCAATAAGTGCGGGTATTCCGCCGGAATCGGCCCTTGTGGCGAAGTCTTTACAAGCAGGAGGTCGAACCTTCGAGTCCGATAGTCATCCCTTCATGCAAACCCACCGTTCCCTCAGGTCGGCCCCCCGGTTCTAGAACCCACCCACGTCACCCACCGGGTCTTCTTGGCCCCACACCGGATTTGGCTTGGTCTGGTAAGCCCTGAGGGTAGCGGACGTAGGGGCGGAGGTCGGGGAGAGAGGGGGTTACCTCCCTGTGACTGCTTTTTGCCAGGAAATAGCCGGAAACCCCTCCGACCAAACCCCAGACGACCGACCAGCACAGGACGAACTCTCCGCATTCAGGCGGTCCATTTCCCCATGGGTCCCAGTCTTCAACTGAATTGCAGGCAGCGGAAAGGGCTACGGCGGATCCGACTCCGGCCAGGAGGTTCCACGTCAGCACTCGGCCCACTCCCCATTTATGCATGCCAACGTCAACGCCGCGCACGTCCCCCAGGGCCAACCCCCTCGTGGTCCCGTTGGATAGTACCCAAAGTGAGTCCGCGGACACGGAGAGGAGTTCCCCCTCGAACTTGCCCGAGGCAAGGTCGATTTTCGCCTCTCGCCCCATGACCAGCTCGATGGGTGGGGGTGTGCCCCTCATCCGAAAGGGATTCTCCTGCCCGGCTCCGCGGGCCGAAGTGAGGAGCAGCGGAAAAACGGCCAATAAGAGAGGAAGGGGCTTCATCGGTTGCTCCTCCGGAATCGGCTCGACCAGAATATCTCTTCCATGCCCGCCTCCCTGGCTTTGAAGGCTGGCGCCATTAGGCGGAGTGCCTTCTCGGGATTGGAGAGAATCAAGGCTGCCATGGTTGGATCTGTCTCTCTGCTCCACTCCTCCCGCATCCACTCGTAGTAGTAGCCACGGGATTCGAGGAATAAGGACCATTCGGGATTGCCCGGCGGAAGCTGGAAATGGATCCGATATTCGTCGCCCTGCTGGGTCACCAGGTGCTGGTCGGGATCCAGTAGCCGATCAAGGGCCAGATCGGCTGGCGTCATGCCGGAAACGGTTTCCACCGCAACTGGTTGGAGCACGAGGGGCTCCACCTCTTCCCCGAGCTCGACGAGGCCCACACGGTCCAGCCTCCAGGCGCCTTTGGCCATCCGAAGACGGATTCTCACGGGTCCGCTGGGGAGAGAGGGGAGGGTCACCACCTGCTCGTCTGCCGCGATTGGGCCTGCTTCCCCGAAGCTCCCTACTTCAACCCACTCCCCATCCCTTTCCACAAGGACGTCCACGGGTCCAAGGGCGTCGGGGAGCCCCCTAACTCTTTGAGCCAGGGTGGAGTCCCCTCGTTCCAAGGATGCCAGCCAATTCCCGGCCTCATCTCCCACATAGGCGATGGTCTGGTAGAAGAGGAATGTAGAAAGGAGGGAGGCCCGACCCCGGATTAGGATGCCGACGTCTCGGCCGTCGGGGACCGATGGCAGTTCGAGATCCATCCATTCCCGGGTTGCCAGGTCCAATGAATCGGCGGGACTGAAGAACTCCAGGCCGTCCGGTGATCGGACTGCCGTCGTGCAGTCGGCTTCTGGTCCAGATCCTACTAGCCTGCAGCTCGTCGGCTCCCGGGCTGGGGAACCTTCACGGAAGCCCCCCTGGGTTGTGGCATAGATGGACCGCCCAGTGGACCTGGGTGCGGCCAGGAGGTGAAGTGATCGAATGGCGTGGGTTTCTGGGGCCTCGTTCCTCATCAGGACCGCATAGTCCCCTTCCCCCCCATGGGGATCCGGAAGGGCGTCCACGTCGTTGTCCTCAAAGACCCGGGCCACGGAAGATGAGAATCCTTCCGCCACCAGTCGCTCGGAAGCACCCTCCTCCAGGTAAAAGGTGGGACACGACCCGAAGCACTCTTTCGGATCGGCCACGCACACCACGGTTAGATAGGTGCTGATTACGGTCCAGGTCGTCAGTCCGGCGAAGGCCAACTCGCCCACCGTTTCCCTTCGGTTCGCTTCCAGGAGTGCTATGGAATCCAGAAGTAACGTGTGGATATCGGGATTTCCGGGAGACCGATCCACCGAGTACCGGACCCCATACCCTTCCAGAATGGAGTCGCCGTAGGCGGGGACATTCCAGCCGGAAAAGACGACGAGTTCACCGGAGTTGAGGTGCGCTTTCAGGTAGGGGATGGCTCTTGGCGGCGGCAGGGCCCTTCCTTCGGGCAGAATCTGGGGTTCCCAATGTTGGAGAAGGCCACACCCGGTCATGGGCCCCATCAGGGCAAGGACGAAAAGAAATCTCGAGGCTCTTGGCGCCACGGTTCGCCTCCGGGCCGGGGTGACGCGGAATCGCGTATAACCTTCAGTGTGAATGTCGCCGTTTGTTTGGTGAATTGGGTTAAGGATTGGGGTTTGGGAGCCTAGGCGCAAGGAAACACTTGGCGTTGGATTTGGACGGCTTGTGCTGGTTCGGCCACGGTGACGGCGTCAGTGGAGGGTACCGCGGGACGGCGTCCCGTGAGATGGTTTATCCTTGCGCGTCCTCGTGGGCGATCTCGAAGACCTGGTGGAGTTCCGCGAGGGCCTGGGCTGGCATTCGGTGGGCTTGGAATCCGGCCAGGGCAGGGATCGCAAGATCCAGAGTCTTTCGAGTGCGGAACAGCGCTTGGGCAGCACCTCCCTTGCCAGCGTGGCCCATCTCAGCATCCCAGACAGGCCCGTAGCTTCGCGGCATGGGTCCAGGGCTTGTTTGCGCCTGTCGTTCCCCCTCGTTGAGGTCACTCCAAAATGGCCCACCAAGAGGAAAGGGGACATGGCGATGGGCCTCAGCCTCCTTGCCACCTCCTTAACCGCAGCACATTCTTCTTCTCGGTGGCTGACTGGGCTGGAACGGGCATCAGTCTACTCTTACCGGAGCCATCAACGTGGCATCCAAGCAGGGACAGGAAGAGCGCCTGAGGTCCGCACTCGCCGACCGCTATTTGATTGATGGGAAGATTGGCTCGGGTGGCATGGCTACCGTCTTCCTGGCCGAGGACCTGAAGCAGCACCGCCAGGTCGCGATCAAGGTCCTTAGACCCGAGCTGGCGCACGCGCTGGGTCCCGAGCGGTTTCTTCGCGAAATCGAGATCGCCGCCAACCTCACCCACCCACACATACTACCGGTACACGATTCAGGTGAGGCGGATGGGTTCCTTTACTACGTGATGCCCTATGTCGAAGGTGGGTCATTGCGCGATCGGTTGAACCGAGAGAGTCAACTGCCGATCGGGGATGCGTTGGAGATCGCTCGTGGGGCGGCGTTGGGTTTGAACTATGCCCACTCACATGGTGTTTTGCACCGGGACATCAAGCCCGAAAACATCATGCTGTCCGGCGGGTCGGCCGTCGTCGCCGATTTCGGCATTGCCCGGGCCATTTCCGAGGGTGTTGACTCTAAGCTGACCGAGACGGGAATTTCGGTCGGCACTCCCCCCTTAAATGAGTCCCGAACAGGCCGCGGGCGAGCAGAACCTTGATGGCCGAAGCGACTTGTATTCCCTCGGTTGCGTTCTCTACGAGATG
>JBDRDQ010000552.1:0-2995 GCA_043820695.1 Gemmatimonadota bacterium
CGAGTTGTGGCGGCAGTTTGTCCCGGAGGACTCAGGCGATATCGAGAAGCGCCTTCGCCTTATTGACTGCTTCGATTGCATCTTCTGCAAAGGCGTCCGCTCCGATTCTCTGAGCCCAACGCTGGGTCACAGGAGCTCCCCCCACCATGGTTTTGAACCGACCCTTGAGGCCGGCATTTCTCAGTTCCTCTTCCAGCTGTTTCTGGGCCCCCATGGTGGTGGTGAGAAGGGCACTGGTGCCGATGATGTTGGCGTCGAACCTGTCCGCCTCTTCTATGAGCCTTGCGACTGATACGTCCCGACCAAGGTCATTGACCTCAAAACCGTTGGCCTTGAGGAGGGAGACCACGATGGTTTTGCCGATATCGTGCACGTCCCCTTCCACCGTCGCGATAACCACGCGTCCGTGGGTCTGCTCCTGATCGCTGGGAATCGACTGGTTGATCAACTCGGTGGCCCGCTCCATGGCATTGGCCGACATGACCAGTTCGGGGAGAAAAAGCCTCCCCGATCCGAACAGCTCTCCGACCTTGTTGATGCCGGGGATGAACCCTTTGTTCATCAACTCGAGGGAATCGACGCCTTCACCCAGGCCTTGCTTTGCCACCTCGAGGGCCTCCGTCGCGTTCCCCGTGACGATGGCTTCGGTGGCACGCTCATAGATTCCTGCTGACATGATCTGTTAATTCCTTCGATTGATCGCCGCTTCCTACCCCGGCGGGTTATCCGGGATATCCGATCTGGGACCTGAACAGTTCCACCGAATTGATCCGAATACCAAGCAACTCTGCAATCTTCATCTTGGCTCGGATTCCCTTGGGACTTCCCGACACCGAAGTTACGAGCCCAAGACCCAGGTCCTCCCTGAGCTGGCGCATCACTTCCTCATTGGTCAGGTCGATGATATCGATCCCAAGCTTTCCGGCCACGTATGCTTTCGCCTCGTTGATCTTCATTTTCCGCGTCATCTGCATCCAGGCCACCAGATCTCCGGCGGTCCTGATTCCACCCATCCCTGAAGCCATGATATGCGAAATATGCATGCCCATCGGGTCGCCGACGCCTATCTAGAGGCCGTCCGCCT
Organism: Gemmatimonadota bacterium; assembly: GCA_043820695.1. Classification (GTDB taxonomy): domain Bacteria; phylum Gemmatimonadota; class Gemmatimonadetes; order Longimicrobiales; family Gaopeijiaceae; genus JABDNZ01. Next base: position 1,085 of record JBDRDQ010000552.1, read on the forward strand.
TTCCCAGTTGTACAAGGGATTTGGACACCCTGGAGACGCTATCGATGGGGGGTTGCTCCATCATGGGAACACCCCCCACCCCCATGCCAACGTTTACATGGACGGGGATGTCGGATGCTGCGGTGGCGGCTCTTACGAAGGTGGTCGCCCGAGCAAGGTTCCAGGCCACCGACTTGTTGGTGTTCGTGTTTACAGCAACCCCAACGATGTCAGCACCCGCCGCCGCCGCCATCTTGACCTGGTCGTGGGGGTACATGCCCGCCAGGCGCTGGCCGTCGAACTCCACCGAACCGTGCATGCCCAGGACGAATTCCCCTGATGCACCAAGGATGATGGGCATGTGGGGAAGATCTTTCTTTAGATCCCGGACCGCCTGAAGGGCCGCGAGATAATCGGCATCCCCGGCAGATCCGGAGGTGTCGAAGTTGATCCCCTCGCATCCCATTGTATCGAGCTTGCGAACCACGAATCCCAGATCCCGCCGGAGGTGTTCGGCTGCCTCCTCCTGGGTTTTCTTGGCACCTTCGATATCCCCTTTGCCAAGGAGTTCCGCGGGGTTCACGTAGGGGCCGTCAGGCTGGTAGTACAGGCCCATATTCGGCTGGGCCCCGTAGAAGAAGGGGGCCGTGGTCATCTGAGACGTTGTGTAATACTCGTTCATCTCGAAGTTGATGATGGACTTCACGGGTTTGTAGCTGTAGTCGCTGTGGCCCATAGAGGTCGTATCCGCACCGCATGCCCGCTCGTAGATCAGGATTGCCTGCATCCTGCTCAATGGCACACCCACCCCGCCCCCGTCTTGGCCCGAGTAGAAACTCATGGAGCAGCCGTCATCGGTCACGATGACTTCCTGGCCCGGCTCCACACTGACCATCCGTGAGGGATCGGCCATGATCTCGAACAACTTGTCGAGCTCCCCGCCGGTCAGTTGTGGGATGCGCCCTTTTTCCGCCGCATCTTCAGTGCCGGCCAGAATCTCCTCCTTGAGCTCGGAGGCAGACATGGTGACTCGTTCGCCATCTCCCATTCTGGTCGAAATGTCATCACTCATTCATGGATCTCCTCCTCACAGATCGCCCTTTCCCCCCGGGCCGGAGTGTTTGATTTTGGACCCCGTTTTCACTATATGAAACACTGTATCATGTGCAATGCACCCGGACAAGGGTCTCCGGAGGACGCTGACCAGCCATGCACCAGGGCCTATCCGCCCCAGGGCCACCGGGTGGTATCTTAGCGGGGAGTTAGGGGGGAGTGGATCGATAAAGATCGTGTGGGCTCTAAACTCACATAGCTCGGTGTGACTCCGGGGCTCCCCACCACTCTTCCCCCGCTGCCATGGCGGCAAAGAAAATGGCGACAGGCTTGTGGCGATGCCCGAGAGCTTCGGCACCAGAGCCTCGAACCAGCACCTTCTGAAGGATACTCCGTGGAAACGACCTGGTCGAAAACACAGGCGAACAGGCTTAAAGCCCTCGATGCTGACCAGGCACAGCTGGCGGAGCGATTCGAGGACCAGACCCAGCGGGACCGGGCCTTCCTTGAGCGGGAGGGGGCGCTGGTCAAGATGCGGAAAATTGAACTCGAAGAGATGAGGAGGGTCCACGGCCGCCCGGGGCTTTGCCGCCTGGAGACCACGCTTGTGGAGGCCCTGGTGGGAGCGGGTTTCGTCCAGGTGACCACTCCCACGATTTTGTCACGGGGACTCCTGGCCAAGATGGGGGTCACCGAAGCCCACGATCTCTTCAAACAGATCTTCTGGCTGGACAGGGACCGGTGCCTTCGGCCCATGCTCGCACCCCATCTCTATTACGTGATCAAGGACCTCCTGCGCCTCTGGGAAAAACCCATCGGTATCTTCGAGGTCGGTTCCTGTTTCCGGAAAGATTCCGAGGGAGCGCGGCACTCCAGCGA
>JBDRDQ010000553.1:0-5896 GCA_043820695.1 Gemmatimonadota bacterium
GTACATGGGAATGTTCCAGGACTTTGGTTCGCATCCGGGGTGTTCTTGAAGATTCGTATCGGAGGTCCCAGAAGACCCGGTGCAGGCCCGCGGCATCCGGTACATCACGAACGCTGCTCACGACCTGACCGGTGGAGTCCAGGACATCCAGGCTCACATCAGCCGCAGTATCCCCGCCCAGGTAGTAGTGGATGGACGCGCCGGACTCGGGGTTCTGGCCCGCCCCCGGGTCCTCCGGTTGGCTTACCCGGCCCTCCTTGTTCCGGAAGCGGTAGGCCGGTCGGGGTTCAAAGAGGTGACCGCTGGAGGACAACACCTCGCTTGAGAGTTGCTGCAAGGGCGTGATGTCGTCCAGAATCCAGAAACCCCGGCCATAGGTGGCCACCACCAGGTCGTTGAAGTGCTCCTGGATCGTGATCCAATACACCGGCGCTCGGGGAAGATTGGTTTGCAGTGGTACCCAGTCCCCGCCGTCATTGAAGGACACCAGAAGGGAGTTCTCGGTCCCGAGGTAGAGCAGACCCGGCCGAACCGGGTCCTCACGGATGACGTGGACATAGCTGAAGACAGTCTTGGGGATATCACCACTGATCATCGTCCAGCTCTTTCCATAGTCGGTCGTCTTGTAGGCGTAGGGATCCGTGTTGTTCACCTGGTGGAGGTCAACGGAGATGTAGGCTGTGCCCGCATCGTACCGCGAGGGTTCGATGTTGCTCACCGTACCCAGGGCCGGAAGTCCGGGGATATTCCCGGTCACGTTGGTCCAGCTTTCACCCCCGTCCCTTGTGATCTGAACCAGGCCGTCGTTGGAACCGGTCCAGATCACCCCCTCCTCCACCGGCGATTCGGCGATGGCGAAAAGGACCGCCGCGTAGGTGGGGCTCGCATCATCAGGCGTCAGCCCTCCGGTCTTCTGTTGCAAGCTCTTGTCGTTGGTGGTGAGATCGGGGCTGATAACCCTCCAGCTGTGCCCGCCATCCGTAGTTTGATGCACGTGCTGGCTACCCACGTACACCCGGTCGTGGTCATGGGGGGATATGGCGATGGGGAAGGTCCATTGGAATCGATACCGGAGATCGGCCGCCGGCCACCCTTCCGGGTTGTCCGGCCAAACGCTGACAGTACGGGCATGGCCGGTGCGGAGGTCATACCTGTCCAGGATTCCCTCATAGCACCCGGACCACACGATGGTGTTGTCCACCGGATCCGGGATGGCGAAGCCAGACTCGCAACCGCCAACCGAGTGCCACTCCCCAATGGAGATGCCACCCCCGGATAGGCTGTTGCTGGGACCCCGGTGGGAGGCTCCGTCCTGTCTGTTTCCGTAGACGAAGTAGGGAACTTGATTGTCGGTGTGGGCATGGTACATCTGGGCGATGGGCATCCGGGGCCGGAGCCAGCTCTTTCCCCTGGTCGTGGAGATGTGGGCCCCTCCGTCATTGCCCACGATCATCCGGTCGGGGGAAAGGGGATCGATCCAGATGTCATGATTGTCACCGCCTGCACTTCCGCGCTGAACCGTGAGACCACCATCCAGGGATGTGGTATGGGAGGTCGCCAGAAAGTGGACCTCGTTGTGATCGTCGGGTGCCGCTACCACCCTGGAGTAATAGTGGGGGCGCTGTACCAGGGTGTGGTCGGCGTTCACCATTCGCCATGACTCCCCTCCGTCGTCGGACCGCCACAGAACGCCCTGGTGGTCGTCCAGAGGGGCGAACTCCCGGTTGGAATTGGTCTCGATCAGAGCGTACACCCGGTCGGAGTTATCCGCCGACATGCCTACCACCACCTTACCAAGAGGGGATTCGGGGAGCCCGTTCCCCTTCAACCGCTCCCAGCTGTCCCCTCCGTCCTTGGACCGGAAGAGCCCGCTCCCGGTGCCTCCGCTCTGCCTCCCCCAGGTCCAGATGATCATTTGCCATGTCCCGGCGAAGAGGATCTCCGGGTTGTTGGGATCCATGATCAGATCCGATGCGCCGGTGTTCTCGTCCACGAACAGGACCCGCTCCCAACTCTCCCCACCGTTCTTTGTCCGGAAAACACCCCTCTCCTCCTGAGGTCCGTACAGATGCCCCAGGGCCGCGACGAACACTACGTCCGGATTGTGGGGGTGGATCACGATCCGGCTGATCCGGCCCGAGTCCTCGAGCCCCATGTGGGACCAGCTTTCCCCGCCGTCCCTGGACTTGTAAACGCCATTCCCGATGCTGACGTTGCTCCGAATGTGGGCCTCGCCCGTTCCGGCCCAAACCACGTTGGCATTGATGGGATCGATGGCCAGGGCACCGATGGACTGGGCCGGCTGGCCGTCGAAAACCGGATCCCAGTGCACCCCTCCGTCCCCCGTCTTGAACACCCCTCCCGACGCTGCACCGATGTAGTAGACGTTAGGATCGCCGGGAACCCCCACCACCGCACTCACCCGGTTGCCCACCGGGCCGATGTGCCGGTATTCCAGGCCTTCGAAAAACTCCCCCCTGATATGGCTGGCCTCCTGAGCTTGAGCGCTGTGGGAGACGCAAAGAAGAAACACGAAACCCAAAAGTCTGAGGGCAGAAGACATGGTACCTCTCCTCTTGCGGCGATCAACCGCGGGGCAACTTTCTCGAGCGTGAACGGGGGCTCCGATGAATCCGGGAAAGGTACCGACCCCACTTCATCGACGCAGCACCCCCTAAGGTCAGGGTCTCACCCATGGGGCTTGGAGGTGCGCAAAACCGGTGAGGCTCCTATGATTTCCCCAGTTTTTCGGGTCCGCCGGATCCTCCCGGATCCCGCCGATCCCCTGTCCGCCTCTCATGTCCCGGACAAGGATGATGATGATGCCGAGACTCAAATCCCTGATACGGGTGTCCGTTCTCCTGGCGGTCCTCGTGCCCGTCCCGACCGCACACGCCTTCGCCCAGGAAGCCGATCCAGTGAACCAGACCGACGATCCGATACTCCGGGACTTCGTCTGGCGCTCAATCGGCCCCGCCAATATGTCGGGGCGGATTGACGACATCGAAGCGGTTGTCGGTGATCCCAGCACCATTTACTTGGGGTTGGCCACGGGGGGGATCTGGAAATCAACGAATATGGGCACTACATGGACTCCCATCTTCGACAGCTATCCTGTCTCGTCCATCGGGGACATCGCTATTGCTCCCTCGAACCCGGACATCATCTATGTGGGGTCGGGGGAGTCCAACAACCGGCAGAGCACCACCCGGGGGGACGGCGTTTACAGGTCGACTGACGGAGGAAAGACCTTCGTGAAGGTCGGACTCGATTACACGAACCACATTTCCCGAGTCTTGGTGGATCCCGTCAACCCGGAGGTTGCCTACGTGGCGGCCATGGGACATCTCTGGGGACCCAATGATGAGCGGGGTCTGTTCAAAACCACCGATGGCGGCCGAAGCTGGACCAACACCAATTTCATCGACGAGTACACCGGTTTTACCGATGTCGTCATGGATCCCAGGAACAATCAGGTTCTCTATGCAGCGTCCTACCAGAGGCAGCGGACGGCATGGGGCTTCAACGGCGGCGGCCCCGGCAGCGGCATCTGGAAGAGCACCGATGCAGGGGACAACTGGACACGCCTGGAGGGAAACGGCCTTCCGGAGGGCGAGTTCGGCCGGATCGGCTTAGCCCTCTTCCAGGCCAATCCGGACATCGTCTTTGCCCAGATCGAGGTACCCAATCCTGTCCGGAGGCAGGGTGCGGCAGCCCAGGAAGTCAATCCGGCCTATGACGGGGTCTGGAAATCCCTGGATGGTGGCCGGAGCTGGGAGATCCAGAGCAATAACAACAACCGCCCCATGTACTACAGCCAGATCCGGGTGGACCCGACCAATTCCGACATCATCTACACCATGGGGGCGTCGTTCTACAAGTCCGTGGACGGTGGCAAGAACTTCGCGACCGTGAGTGGTATGGGCCATGGGGACCATCACGCCCTCTGGATCAACCCCAGCAATTCCAACCAACTCATGTTGGGCACGGACGGGGGATTCAACATCAGCTGGGACCAAGGGGCCACCTGGGACTTCATCAACACTTTTGCCGTGGGGCAGTTTTACGAGATCGGTGTAGACATGAGGCGGCCCTATTTCGTCTGTGGTGGCCTCCAGGACAATGGAAGCTGGTGCGGTCCGAGCGCCACCCGATCCAACATCGGCATCGCAAACCACGACTGGTACCGGGTGGGCGGGGGAGACGGCTTCTACGTCCGTATCGATCCAACGGATTTCAACATAGTCTACTCCGAATCCCAGGGCGGGTCCATGTCCCGAAGAGACCTCAGGACGGGGGAAAGCACGAGCATTCGCCCCACCTCGCCCAGGGAGCAAAACGGCACGATCAGGCCGGGGAATGTCGTACCGATTCCTGAAATCAATGAAGCGTACCGCTTCGAGTGGAACACCCCCATCGAGATGTCCCCTCACGATCCAAACACCATTCTTGTGGCCGGAAATCGGTTCTTCAAATCCAAGGACAAAGGCAACACCTGGACAGCCAGCGCAGAGCTTTCCAAAGCAATGGACCGTGACCAGTTGTCCATCATGGGCATTCCGGGATCCGAATTCATGGCCTCGAAGAACGATGGCCAGTCGAGTTGGGGGCAGGCTACCACATTGGCCGAATCTCCAAGTCAGCCCGGCGTCATCTGGGTAGGCACGGACGACGGAAACGTCCAGGTGAGCCGGGACGGAGGCATGACCTTCACCAATGTCGCTGGGAACATTCCTGGGCCCCGGGAAACGGACTACCGGGTCACACGGGTGGAGCCGTCCAACTTCGATCCCGGGACCTGCTACGTTGTACTGGACAACCACAGAAGCGAAGACTGGAACCCCTATGTTTTCGTAACCCGGGACTTTGGCCAAAGCTTCACGAACCTCACCAACAATCTCCCCATTGGCCATGCGAACGTCATCACCGAGGACCCCCGGAACCCGAACCTCCTCTACCTCGGGACTGAGTTCGGCCTCTTCGTGTCCCTGAACGGGGGCAGAGAGTGGAAACGGTTCCAAAACGGGCTACCCACTGTCCGAGTGGACGACATTCTCGTCCATCCCAGGGACAACGACCTGGTGGTGGGCACCCACGGTCGCAGCATCTGGATCATCGACGACATCACCGCCCTCCAACAGTTCACTCCGGAGGTGGCAGGAGGGGATGCCTTCCTTTTTGAGGTTCGACCGGCGGTTCTGTGGTTGACCGACACCCAGAAGGGAGTAACGCTGGCCGGTGCAAAGCATTTCCGCGGCCAGAACCCCGAAAGTGGAACCGCTATCAGCTATTACCTCCCCATCGATCTGCAAGGGGACGTTGAGCTGGCGATCACCGACATGTCTGGAGAAATCCTTCGTACTCTTTCGGGGCCCGGAACTCGGGGCATAAACCGGGTCCAATGGGACCTGAGGGCTGCCACGCCCCCGGCGGATCCGGACACCCAAGGCCAGCGCCAGGCACGGCCACCGGTGGGCCCGGGGACGTATCTGGTGAAGCTGGAGGTAGGGGGCAGGGAAATGGTCCGCTCCATCGTGGTGGAGCCGGACATCTGGATGGGCCAAACCCACTGACGGGTGAGGCCCGACCAGGGCCGTAGGGGGATTCGCCCGCTTACCTGCCCTCATCCGGGTTACTCGGGAGCAGTCCGAGAGCCCCGTTTTGGGGCAACCGACCCTGAACGCCGAAACGCTCCAGAACCGGCATACCCAACTCGAAGTCGAAATAGGTCTGCTCCTGGACTGTTCGCAGGGACGACCTCCAGCTCAGATAGGCTTCGAGGAAGTTTTCAGCCGTGTCCTCCTCCCTCCGCAAGCTCAGAAGTAGGTCCAGCACGGTGATGGCCCCGGCCTGGTACCGCTGAAAGCTGGTCTCCGAAACCTCCCGGGCAAGCTCC
>JBDRDQ010000554.1:0-2531 GCA_043820695.1 Gemmatimonadota bacterium
AAGGCACACCTCCTTAATGCGTTTTCATCCCGTTTGGGTAGTTATCAGGGGGCTGAGGCAGGCGAGGAAGTCGCCGCTCGGCGGCGGGAGGGGTCCGGGAAGGCTCTGCTCCCAAGGTCAAAACGAGAAAAGGCCACGGCCGAGTGGGCATATCCGAGCCGAGGCAACAGGAGCGCTGACACCAGCCAATGCATTCCTCATCAAAGGTCCGCGTCGTCTGCGGTTCACCGCGACGGCACGCACACAAAAAGGAAAACCCCTCAATCCGGCCATCAGGCCGAATTGAGGGAAATTATCCACGAGTCACCCGTGCTGGTAGAGTCCTACGTGAATCTACCTATGAGGTTTGGTCAGATCAGATTCAGGTAACATCAAGGTCGTTGTCTTGTTGCCTTTTTTGCCATTGTTAGCCTGGTTGCCCTTATGGCCGCCGTCGGCCATTTTAGAGGGTCATCCCTCTCCTCTTTTCCGCTGTCCCTGGAAAAATTCGCGTCCAGCCCGCACTTTCCCTGTCCGGATCTTCCAGGCCTAGGCCTGGAAGTCCCCAAGAAATCGAACCCAGGGTTTGCCGAATCCGGCGCAACCGGGAGCTCCAATCAAAGGAGGCATCCATGACCCCTCGAGTTTTCCTGAGGAACCCTGCCCGGGGTTTCCTCTTCGCCCTCACCCTCACATTCACCTTGGCCTACCCCCAGGCCGACGCTCGGGGGCAAAGCTATGACCCGGATTCCATTCTCAACGCCGAGGGGTACATCACCCCCCCGGACACCATCATGCAAGCCGCACTTGCCCCTCGATGGCTGAACTTCAGTTTTTCCAACCCGAACGTTGACGGGACCTGGTTCCTGGAATCCATCAGCGACGGGCTCCCCCACATCGCTGAATTCTCCAAGCCCTACCACGAGTTGGGTGGGGAGTTCATCGACTTCGCCGCAAACCGGGACCGGAGCCTGACCACTCGAGGAGACGTGGGGCTCCGTCTTCGGTCCGTTGACGGGGCCACCAGGGATATCCAGGTACCGGATGGCGCCAGGGTTTCCAACCCGACCTGGTCCCCCGATGGCCTGAAGGTGGCCTTTTTTGCTCATACCCCCACCTCAACCCACATCTACGTGGCCGACGTTTCCAATGGCCGCTCCCAAAGCTTGACGCGGAACCGACCCGTCCTGGCTACCGCGGTATCAAGCTTCAGCTGGACCGAGGACAGCCGTTTCATCCTCACCGTCCTGGTCCCCGAGAATCGAAGCCCCATGCCCCTCCAAGGCCCTGTTTGGACCGGCCCGGAGATCAAGGTGAGCGAGGAAGGTGAGAACATGGTTCGGACCTACCCCAGTCTTATGGGCACCCCCTTCGAAAAGGACCTTCTGGAGTGGCATTGGACGGGGCAGTTGGCCCTCATCCAGGTGGGCAACCGGAGGGTCACGGACATCGGTATGCCCACGATGGTCCGGAGCGTGAACTCCTCCCATGAGGGAGACTATTTCCGGGTCACCAAAACAGTAAGACCCTTCTCCTACATCGTGCCCGCCAGCAGCGCCAGCAGTGTGGAGGAGTTGTGGGACCGGGACGGCAGCGTCCTGGACACCCTGAATGTGACCGAGTTGAACACCGGCATCCGGAGCGGTAACCAGGCACAGGGCCCAGGGGGCGCGGACACAGATGATCCCGACGCTGATCCTCGCCGGAACATGATCTGGGCTCCCGACGGAAACGGCCTCATCTATATGGAACAGGAGCCGGCACCGGATACTACCGCCACCGACTCGGCCTCTGCTCCCGCTGGACAGCCAGCCGCGGACGCACCACCCCAGGAAGGGGACCAGGAACGCCCGCGGTCCCGTAGGATGGACCGGGTCATTCGCTGGGTTCCTCCTTTCGACAGCACCAGCACCGAAGTCATCTACGAGACATCCACCCGAATGACATCCGCACGCTTTTCTGCGGACATGAGCATCCTATTCGGCACCGAACGGAGCGGTCAGACCACCCACACGTATGCCGTCTTCCTCGACAACCCGGAGGAGAAGCTCACCATCTCACGGTGGAACTCCGAGGACTTCTACGAGAATCCGGGAAGCCTTCTGTCCGATGGAATGAGCCTCGGCGGTGGGGGTGGCTTTGGAGGGGGCCGGGGAGGTGGCGGCGCCTCCGGAGCGGTTCGGGTATCCGCTGATGGCGAGCACATCTTCCTGAGCGGTACCCAGTATGACACGATCCCGGAAGAGGTCGGGCCCAAGGCCTTCATCGACAGGGTGAATATCCGGAGCGCAGAGAAGACCCGGATCTACGAGGGTGACAACGAGGGTGCCTATGACACGCCCGTCATCGCCCTCGACCTGGAGGGTGGCCGACTGATCGTGAACCGGGAAAGCCCAACGGCGATCGACCAGAACTTCATCAGGGATGGAGACAACCTCACCCAGATCACCAACAATGTGGACTATACTCCGGACCTGACCCGGGCTCAGAAACATCGGTTCCGGGTGACCCGGCCCGACGGGTTCTCCTTCCCGGTGACCGTGACTCTCCCG
>JBDRDQ010000555.1:0-3191 GCA_043820695.1 Gemmatimonadota bacterium
CGGTGGCCATGACCCCACGCTTGCGGAAGTAACGGGTCAGGTCGCGAACCCTTGGTGAGAGATCCTCCACCGTCTCGTGCGTCGCGATTCCAAGAACCTTGATGGACCCCTCCGGAAACGTCAGGTCAACCAGAAGCCGAAACTCCCCCCTGAGAGTGGTGGGGTCCCGGACAGGGACCAGGAGGCTCGGCTTCCAGGCCCGGGAAGAGGACAGCTCCAGCTCCATCACCTTTCCGGCGGCCCATTCGGCGAAGGCCACGAAGATACCGCTCCGGACCGTGCCCGTTCTGGGGGTGGACCCCTGCCAGAGAATCCATAGGTAGATTCCGATGACCACGGCCACGGCCACCAGGGAAAAGGTGGGGTTCACGATGAACATGGCGAAGATGCACCCCAACGCTCCCAACAAGGGAACGATCCGGGGAACCTCCAGGGTCGGCCGGAAGCTCATGAGCCCCAGGCTGGCCTCCGCCAGCATCACGATGTTGATCACCGCGTAGGTGATAAGGAAGAACATGGTGATGAGGGGTGCGATCACGTTCAGGTCCCGGGTCATCAGGGCCAGGAGCACGATGGATCCCGTGACGATCATGGCCCTTCTGGGCTCCCCCTTGGAGGTCTTGGCTACCCAGGTCCCCGCCGGGAGGAGGCGGTCTCGTCCCAGGGCCCTGAGAATTCGCGGCGCACCAACCAGGGAAGTAAGGGCCGAGGAAAATGTGGCGCCGAGGAGGCCCGCCACCACGATGGGTCCCCACAGGGACCGGTCGATCATGATCGTATAGTTGCTGACCAGATCCTCAGGAGGAGCGGCCTTGGCTGCCCAAACCGCCAAGGCAAGGTAGATCACCGAGCTTACGGCGATTGCCCCCAATGTCCCGCTGGGGATGCTTACCCGGGGGTTCCTGAGCTCTCCCGACATGTTGGCACCAGCCAGGATTCCCGTGGCAGCCGGGAAGAACACCGCGAACACCCCCCAGTACCCCGTCCCGGAAAACCCGTCTTCGGGAGACCCCGGATAGTCTCCGAACGCGGCGATCTCCAAGGGCGACTGCCAGATCGAGACATTTCCAAGGATCGCCACAAGGGAGAGCCCAATGACCGCCAGGACCAGGTATTGCACCCTGAAGGCAAGATCCGCACTGAGATAGGCGATGGTGAGAATCACCACGAAAATTCCCAGATCCACAAGGAGGGCCGGGTGGGTCGGGAAAACCCAGAGCCACCCTTCCCGGAATCCAAAGATGTACATGGCCACGGCCAAGGCCTGGGAGAGGTAGAGGGGCAGCCCCACGCTCCCCCCGATCTCGTAACCCAGGGCCTTCGAGATGATGGCATAGGGCCCGCCCGTGCCGATGCGGGTGTTCGTGGCGATGGAGGAGAGAGAAAGGCCGGTGGCGGCCGTGATCCCGATGGCGAGGCCGACGACCAGGAACGCCCCGACCAAACCGGCGTTCCCCACCACCCAGGGAAGCCGAAGGTACATGATGACGCCGAGACTCGTGAGCAGCGTCGGAGTGAATACCCCACCGAAGGTGCCAAAAAGCTTCGGGGTGTCGGTGGTATCTTCCGGAGTCGAAGAAAGGGATTCGGGAGCCCTGCCATCGGTTTGGCGGTTCATGGGCGACTCACGGAAGATCGGCCTGTGGGAGGATGTTGATACGGGGTCGAACGGACCGGGCCCCCTGCTTGCGCACTGAAATCAGCCGGGAGCCCGGTTACCCTCAGTTTATTTCTCACCCCGGGCCGAAAACACCGAGGAGAGAGCCGCCTGGATCGCCCGGGCCGAGCCGATTCCAACCCCCAGCGCAAACGCTACGCCAATGGCTCCGAAGCCGATGAGGAAGGCTGCGAGGACGATTTCCCGCGCGAAGTTCAGCTCCCATAGGGCAAGGGCCGCGACCACGGACAGGAACGCGGACCGGGCCAGGCCCACCAGCAACGCGGTGCGCGGGACCTTCTCTTCGATCAGGACCGCTTCCACGCGACGGGCGAGCACGTCTGAGAGGGCGATGCCGACCCAGGAGATCAGCACGGCCAGCGCCAAGGTGGGCAGATAGTAGATGATCTGATCGACCAACCGGGCGAGGACCGTAAGGCCCCAGATATCCAAGGCGTTGTCGACGAAAACAAGGAAGAGGACGGAGCCCGCGATCGTGCCGATTCCGTTGTAGAGGGCCGCCCTCACGTCGCCCTTGCCGATGGCCGTCCGCCATGCGGAACGACCTCCTCCCAGCCGATCGAGGCGAAGCAGCAAGAGTACCCGAACGACCGCCCGCTTCAGGAGCCACCCGGCAACGGCCCCGGCCAGGAGGACGACGAGTCCAGCGAAAAGCGTCGGCATGAAGTCGGAGACCTGGCGTCCGAATTGGTCGAACGGAGTCTGATTCTGCAGTAGCATGGTGCTCTACCTCATCCGAAGAAGAATTGCTGGAAGCGGTGAGTATGCCGCGGCTCGACGTTGCGAACGATGACCACAGGGCCTTCGGCACGGGCCGCGAGAAGGCCCGGAACGGTTTCCCCGAAAAGCGGCGATATCGGTCCGGAGCTCGGCGCGCCCACGAGGACCAACTCGTTCGGCCTCACCGCGGAAATCAGGCCCCGGCCGGGGTCCGGACCGTGAAGAACCTCGAGCTCCCCAACGATGCCCGACGCAGCCATCGTTTCACGTGCGATGTCCACGGCTTTTCCTGCCGTCACTTTGTCCACGTCGTCCGGCACGATGGTGATGAAGCGAGCGGGCCCTCCCACCCACTCGGCCAGGGCCGGAGTGAGTTCCAACGCCAGGCGCGAATTCGTCCCAGCGGTGATCGGGACAGCGACACTCGTCACCCGACCATTCGTCATGGATCCATACACGACGGCGACCTGACACGGAGCCCGCTGAAGCACCCTGTCTCCGATAGAGGATACCAGCCGTTCCATGAACGTACGGCCACTCGGTTGCCCCAGGATCAGGAGGTTACATGCCTCTTCCCGGGCGGTCTGAACAATGCTCTGGCTGGCTCGGTGACCGATCTTGACCACCGACTTCGCAGGAACCCCCTTCTCTTCTGCAAATTCCACGCACCGTTTGAGGAGGGGCTCCATCTCCCTGGTACGACGCCGGCCGGTAAACAGGGACTCACCTTCCGGGACCTCGACGATGGTGGTCACGACACTCTCGCCCGCGTGTTTGGAGGCGACGGCCACTG
>JBDRDQ010000556.1:0-2037 GCA_043820695.1 Gemmatimonadota bacterium
CTCCGATCCGGAGGGTTTCCGGCTCGGTTCGGGGGTCGGGTCTCCAGTGTGCTGGAAATCGAAACCGATTCCGGGGACGGGACTCTCCGCGGAAACGCAGGAGTCTCTGTTCTGGCCACGCGTCTTGCCCTCGGCGGAGGCCTTTCCCGGGGCTTCCGGGACATGTTAGGCCTCAGGACGGCCCGGTGGAGGGTTTCGGGGAGGAGATCCTACTTCGACCAACTCCTGAAGCCCGTGTTCGACTTCCCCTATCATCTCACCGACCTCCAAGGCGGTTTTGAGGGATGGACCAAGGGGGGGAATCGACTCTCCATCACGGCCTACACCGGGAAGGATGTTCTGGACCTCACCCGCCTGGACTCTGAGGATTTCCCCCTTCGTATCGATTGGGACTGGGGAAACGACCTCATCGGAGTCAGGTTCACCCACCCCCGGGGTGATGGCGGGTGGTGGGAGCTCCGCTCAGGCTTCTCCCGATTCTCTTCCGGCCTGAGCTTTCCGGACTTCGATGACACGGAGCTGCGGAGCGACATTCAGCAATCGAACTTGGAAGGAGACCTGGAGGTCCGGCCCACTCCCTATCTGACGCTTACCTCCGGAGGCGGCCTCAGACGCCTCAGCTACGATAACCTGGCCGTTACGGGCGGAACCGAATTCGCTTCCGGGGACGGAAGCGGAACGGAGCTCTTTGGCTATGCGCAGGGACAATGGAAGTCATCGTTTGACTGGATTGTGGAGCTCGGAGCCCGTGTGGATCGATGGGGACCATCCGCGGGAGAGGCGGTCTGGGTCGTTTCCCCCAGGGTGTCGGTCAAACGATTCCTTGCCGCAACCCAGTGGGCCTTGAAGGGGTCGGCGGGTCGCTACACTCAATATCTGAACTCCCTCCGGGACGAGGAGCTTCCCTTGGGCCTGGACGTCTGGATTCTGGCGGGGGAGCAAGCGCCCCATGTGGTGTCGGATCAGCTCCAATTAGGCTTCGAAGGGTACCCTCGAGAGGGGTGGTTCTTTTCCATCGAGGGCTATTACCGGGCCTTCGATGGGGTCGTGACGACGAATCTGGCCGACAACCCCAATCTGGATGGGGATGACTACCTCCAAGGGACGGGGAGTTCCTATGGGGCGGATCTCTTCCTCCAACGTACCCGTGCGGCCACCACCGGGTGGCTGACCATCTCCTACCTGAGGGTCTTTCGGAGCTTTCCGGACTTCCTTTCCGGCCTCGACCCGGCGCCGGAGATCAGCTACCCCCCAGTCTTCGACCGCAGGGTGGACGTCGATCTGGTGCTCCAGCGGGATCTGGGGCGGGGCCTGGAGGTTGGGCTGAGATGGAACTTCGGAACCGGGCTCCCCTTCACGCAGCCTCTCGGGACCTATCGGTACTTTTCACCCCGGCTCATCCCCGGCTCGGGGCTGGATTGGGAGGTTGATCCCAACCAGGACGGGGAAGGTGGGGACGAACTATACGGTGTAGTCCTCAGTGAGCGTAACGCTTCCAGGTATCCGCCAGGCACCGGATGGACGTGAGCTTGCGGTGGAATCTGGAGCGAAGCTGGGGACGGATGACACCCTACATCAGCGTTTTGAACGTCTACAACCGGAAGAATGTCCTCTTCTATTTCTACGAGTACCAGAGAGACCCTCCGGTCCGTACCGGAATCTCCATGTTTCCCTTTCTGCCTACCCTCGGGCTGGAGGTGTCGTTCTGATGTTAGGCGTCCTTCGAAGGTTACCGGGTGGGCCCCTCTGCTTGATTGGGCTCGCCGTTGGGCTCTCGGGTTGCGATCTGGATGAGGTGACGCTGGCCCAGCCCGAGGACATTCCGGTGGTGGAGGCCTATATCATGGTCGGTGACGGACAGGATCAGGTATCGGCCTTCCTTCATTGGACCTTGGGAACCAGGCCTGCCCGGGACCTCCTGGATTTGGGTGTGGTTCTGATCAGGGAAGACGGCGTGGAAGTGCCGCTCTTTCCCGAGGAAATCTCCGAGTGCCTTCGTTCGGGTCTGGAGGAGGAGGTGGAAGGGGTTTGTTACAC
>JBDRDQ010000557.1:0-14740 GCA_043820695.1 Gemmatimonadota bacterium
CGGTATCCAACACCCGGTTCCGTGATGATGAGAGACGGACGGACCGCGTCGGGCTCCAGCTTCCGCCTCAGGTTTGCCACATAAACTCGAAGGTACTGCTTGGGGTCCCCTGAGGACGCGGCCCAAACGGCTCGGAAGAGCCGCTGGTGGGTAAGGGTCTTCCCCGGGTGCCTGAGAAAAGCCCGGAGAAGTGCCCATTCGGTAGGCGTCAAATGCACATTCTCCCCGCCTCGCTTCACGGTGCGGGCCCCCGCATCAATGGCCAGGCCCCCAATCTTGATTACCCCACTCTCCCCGGGGAACTCTGAGATCCGGGCTCGCCGGATCTGGGCCCGAATGCGAGCGTTCAGCTCCGATGGGCTAAAGGGCTTGGTCACATAGTCGTCAGCTCCCAGATCGAGGAGTTCCACCTTCTCCCTCTCCGAAAGGTGGGCCGATAGGACAATGATAGGGACTCTGGACCACTTGCGGATCTCCCGGCACACCCACTGGCCCGAACGATCCGGGAGGCCTAGGTCCAGGATGATGAGGTCCGGGCGACGGGCTGCCGCTTCCATCACAGCCTCTTCCGCGTTGGTTGCCTCGACCATGTGGACGGACTCCTCCTTCACAGCGTTTCGGACAGCTCGCCGGATATGAGGTTCGTCCTCCACAAGGAGGATCGTAGTGCGCTCTGCCATGGTTTCTGCCACTGCCATACGAGGGGTTCCGCGCCTTCATCAACCCACCCGGAGCACTCAAAGATAGCGATTCTCAGAAGCGGACAGCCAGGTCACAGGGCCCAGTCAAGCGTAAGAGAGGTAACCTGCGGAAGGGCGGGCGCGGGGATCGGTCGTTAGGTACCGCCAAACGGGTCTCTCAGGCACCCTTGGGTTGGGATCAATCCTGGGCCGTCTTTAAAGAGGCTTCGTGGCTGGTGATTCCCAAGAAAAAGAGGCCGCCGTAAAACGTAAGGAGCCAAGCCGAGAACCGGACCATGCCGGGGACGTGCGTCAACCGATACCGAAAAGTGGACCCATCTCCGATTGGTTTGTCGGGGAGGTTCCGAAGGGGATCAATTACTTTTGATAGCCCTCTCTTCACGTTCGGGGACATTTTACTCCACTCCTGCATGGAAATCCCGCTGACTTCGGCGTCTGTGGGGAGTCGCTGTCCATACTCATGGAGGAAGAGCCCTCGAATTACGCGGGCGACGACAGCTTCGATACGGAGATGGTCAACGTCATAAGTTGTGCGTCGGCCGAGATAGAGCCCTTGGGCCGACGTGACCTCCACGGGCGAGATTGACTTCAGAAAGCTCTCCTTCAACCCCCTGGCTCTCGGGTAAGTGAGGGACCTGAAGAATTTTTGGCGCGCCTGAGCGGCGTCCGCAGAGTCCCCGGATCGGTGACTCAGTGCCAAACAGTTGCGGAAGTACTCGTCTTCCCTTGAAAAGGATTTGTGACACCGAGGGCACGCTGGGACAGTGATCGGGTCCTCGGGCGGGTTCGACGCATAAAGAGCCTTGGGCGGGACGTGGTCCATCGAGATCCGGCCCGCGTTTCCGCAGTAGGTACAAGTACCCTTTTTCCGTGCCATCGAACCCAGATCGCTCCAGAGGTGAGGAGAACCTCCAATTTTGTACTTGGGTCGGGTGCCGCGCAAATCTCGGAGAAATGGTACGCCAAAGGGTGGAAGATCGCGGCGGTGGCCATTCTCAAGATTCAGGGCCCCTGACACAGGCGGACGAGAAAATGCGACCATGCACTGCGATTCGGTCCACCGGGGTAGTCGAAAAGCCAGTGTTGACGCCATTTGAGGATCCAGGACTTCGCGAAGATGTTGCACGAAATTAATACGGGGCCCGCTGGCTCGGATCCTTTTCCCACAACGCTTTTCGGTTCTTATGTCAGGGGCCCTGAGATTATCGCACAAAGTGTGTGCGATGACTTACTTGGGAAGAGACAAGGGTTCACCCGAAGAAGGCCGAATTCCCGTCCTTTTTAGACGGAAGACCGGCGCTGGTAACCGTATGTGGTTTCGATTCCCATCACAGGCGATTTCCCTTCGGTAGGAAGATGCCCCAGAGATAGAGCCCCTGGCGGCACCAGCGCCTGGGACCCCTACGGACTAGGACTCCGGTTCCCGCACTGTCGATTGTACTGTCGGTTACTGTCGGTTTTGCTGTCGATTCGGGGCGGCAGATTCCAGCCTGGTTTGGGTCGAAGAGCGGCACAACTGCGGCACACACCCACCGGAAAGCCTTGTAAATACAGGGGTTTCCGATGGCGCTTCGGTTCAAGAAACCAGCGGTGGTCACTAGGTACGGCTCCTGCACCCGCTCCAGGGTGCCGATCCCGCGCCTCGCTTCCCCCACCTTTGGCGTGTGCCAGGTTGTGCCGCAGTTGTGCCGAACCTCATCGGACAGAGGGGGACTGAGCCGAAAAGCCCAATCCCCCTTGTGCCTGTTTCCCTTACTTTTTGTACGTCTGTGTCTTCTCAGTCCGTGTTAAATAGGCCCATAGGAAAGACTTAAAATCCCCCGGGAGCAATCCCTTGCGGGTTCGAATCCCGCCCTCGGCATAAGAAATTCTCTATGGTTGCTCCGACCTGGATGGTTCCAACCCCCACAAGGTAGAATTCGAACCCGCAGGGTTTGAGCCGAGCGGCCCACTAGATCGGGAGAAACGCTCGTGCTGAACCGCGAGACGAGCGAAGGGGGCGACAGCCCCCGCAGCTCAATCCCGCCCTCGGCATGGTTGGAAAGTGACCGGCCTTCGGCCCAACGATCCTGCGAATGTCCCGTATCGCCATGTGTTTTCCAGCCTTTAGCGATTATTCTTCCTAACCATGGCGCCGGTTGGTGCCATGAGGGTGATCCGACGACGAGGCACCCCCCTCGCTTGCGAGGGTTTATCGACCGACAGGAGAACGACAATGCGCACGACCGGAACAGTAAAGTGGTTCAACGACCAAAAGGGATTTGGCTTCATCACGCGTGACGACGGCGAGAAGGATGTGTTCTGTCACCATAACGCCATCCAGGGATCCGGCTTCAAGTCTCTGAAAGAGGGCCAGAAGGTCGAGTTCGATGTGGTGCAGGGCCAAAAAGGTCCGGCCGCTGAGAACGTGATGAAAATCGAGGGCTGAGCCCGCCTCAGTCTCCAACCGACCCCAGCGGTTGAAGCCCGGCTTGACCTAGCATGGGGACGGCATCTCAGACAGGGGAGGACGCGTGGCGAGGAAACCCAATTACGGCCACGAAAAGCGACAGAGGGAAATACAGAAGAATCGGAAAAAGGCCGAGAAGGACGAGAAGAAGAGATTGAAAACAGAGGACGAGGCGACGGAATCCCTTCCGCCTGAAGGGGACCAGGGCGGGGAGGAAACCGAGTAGCGGATTGGTGAGAAACCGATCTTCCTGTACCTCTGTGGTCTCTCAGTTCATATTTGAATAATGCCGGAGGAAAGATCTCATACCCCTCGGGAGCAATCCTTTGCGGGTTTGATTTCCACCTCCGGCATCGTATGGTCTGACCGAGAAGCCAGTACCACCGTTCCAAAAAGTCCGGAGGGCCGTTCTTGATGACGGGTCCCAGAATACACAAATATTTCCATTTTGCCCCCCTCGGCGTATCAGCTCTCCTCCTTTCAATCCTCTTCGCATGCGGAGACGGCGGGGGAAAACCCGACCCGGATCCCGATCCTCCCCGGGTGGACTCCATCGCCTTGAGCCCATCATCGATCTCTTTCGATGCTCTGGGGGACACCGTTCGGGTGACCGGTACCGTTCTGGATCAATACGGAGATCCAATGGCGGGGGTGACCGTCATCTGGGCGTCGAATGACGCCACCATTGCGACCGTGGATCAGTCGGGATTGGTCACCTCTCGCCGGGACGGGTCGACAGAGATTCGGGCCCAGGCGGGCTCGGAGAGAGGCTCGTTGAGCGTGGATGTCGCCCAGAAGCCCAACTCACTGGCAGCCCTCGAGGGGGACCATCAGCTCCACTGGAGCGGATTCCTCCTGCGAAATCCCCTCAAAGTGCGTGTCGCGGACGCGGCCGGTACCGCCGTGGTAGGGAAGGATGTGACATGGAAGGTCCTTGCCGGTGAAGGTACGATCCTCCCGGAAGCCGCCCGCACGGACTCGGAGGGGAAGGTCGGCGCCAGATGGGTCCTGGGTAAAGGAGCCTCAGGAGTCCAACGGGTCTCGGCCAAGGTGGCGGGTTTGGATTCCCTGGTCTTCGAAGCTACGGGCTCGGCCCCGTTGTCCCTGCTGAATGCGAGTCCCCTCACGGCTCCCATGCTCGATACTCTCACAGGTACACTCCTCACCCTGGATTCCCTCGGGGTCCCCGAATCCGGGATTCCCGTCGAATTCGAGGCCATCACCGGTTTCGGAGAGATCGTGCAGGGGCCTACCACCACCGACATCAACGGTGAGTTGGAAGCCAGATGGGCCTTGGGCCCCACCCCCGGCCCGCAGAATGTCACGGTGGTCCGGACCGATATCGACGCGGAGCTGAAGCTTGTCGCGCAAGCCACCGGTATTCTCGACCCCTGGCCTTTCACGGTCGTGGCTCCCGGCTTCTCCCACACCTGCGCCATCGACAACGCATGGGCAGTCCATTGTTGGGGGCGGAACGACCGATCTCAGCTGGCGATGGAGGATACCCTCCCCGTGGAAGCCCCCAAGGCCCTCCCGTCGTCTCTCAACTGGAGCCAGATCGGCGGAGGCGATAGGCATACCTGCGGACTCACCACAGGGGGGCAGATCTACTGCTGGGGCGAGGGCTACCAGACCGGGCAGCCGGGGGATTCCACGACGCTGGTTCCTGTCCCCGCCATGGTCGCCGGTGGACCATGGGAAGCCCTCACGGTCGGCGGGTATCACGTCTGTGCCAGAAAGGCCGACGGAACCGGGTGGTGCTGGGGTTACGAGTTCGAGGGCCGGCTCGGGAATGGCGTGCTGACCCCGACCAATGTTCCCACGCTTGTCGGGGGAGGGTTCACCTGGACCCGACTTTCCGGGGGCCACTTTCACACGTGCGGGATCGCTCCGGACGGGAAGGCCTACTGCTGGGGGCTGGGGACCTCGGGACAGCTGGGGGACGGAGGAATCCTCGACAAGGCCTCTCCGGTACTCGTGGCCGGCGGTAGAAGCTGGGCCAAGGTCTCGGCCGGCCGCTTTCATTCCTGCGGGATCACCACGGCCGGCCAGGCGTTCTGTTGGGGGGAGAGCACCTTCAACCAATTGGGGAACGGCTCCACCGCCCGGCAGACCAGCCCGGTGAATGTCTCTGGAGGGCGTCTCTGGACCGACATTGCCGCAGGATGGGTCCACACCTGTGGTGTGGACGCCAGCCAGAAGCTTTACTGCTGGGGCCGGGCCGGCTTTGTGGGCCTGGGGGTGTTCGGGGCATCCACCCCCGCCGTGGTCCTTCCGGCGTACAACTGGGAGTCGGTAAGGACGAAGGGCATCCACACCTGCGCCATCACGACCAGCAAGGAAACGTACTGCTGGGGCTCCAATGCCTTTGGCCAACTCGGAATCGGGAACACCGATACCTTCCAGGTGCCCCGAATGGTCATCAGAGGAGTGATCCTGCCCTAAACCTCACCACACAGAGAGGCCTGGGGAGCAGCGGCGTCCTCGCCCTCGGGACCACCCGCCCTTGAAGAAGACGAGGTATGGAACCGCTTATCGTAGTCATTGCCCTTGGTGGGAACGCACTCCTCCAACGTGGGGAGCCGGTTTCCGCCGAGGCCCAGCGAAAAAATATGCGGACGGCCGGAGCCGCAATCGCCGAGGTGGCCCGGGAGCATCATGTCGTCCTCACCCACGGGAACGGACCTCAGGTGGGGCTCCTTGCCCTCAAGGAAGCTTCCTACTCCGACCTCTTCCAGAATCCCCTGGACGTTTTAGGTGCCGAGACCGAGGGGATGATCGGGTACCTCATCGAGCAGGAGCTCTCCAACCGTCTCCCAGGCCGCGAGATCCTCACCCTTCTCACCCGAGTCGAGGTGGACGCCGCGGATCCGGCCTTTCAGAATCCCACGAAGCCCATCGGCCCCCTCTTTGAACCGGAGGAAGCCCGGCGCATCGCCGAAAAACTCGGATGGACCCTGGCACCGGACGGGGACAAACTCCGACGTGTGGTGCCCTCGCCCCTCCCCATCGATATCATTCCGGCGAAGATCTTCCGGAGACTCCTGGTTCGAGGGGTCCTGGTCGTTTGCGCCGGGGGTGGGGGCATTCCGGTGACCTGGGATGAAAAGAATGGGTGGCAGGGCGTAGAGGCCGTCATCGACAAGGACAGGACGGCTTCCCTCCTGGCCCAGGAAGTGGGGGCCCACGGCCTCATCATGTTGACGGACGTTGCGAAGGTGCAGGTGGGCTTCGGGACCCCGGAGGCCCGGCCCATAGACCGGGCCACGACCTCCGAGCTCAGGGCGTTGGCCCATGAGTTCCCGACCGGGTCCATGGGGCCGAAGATCGAGTCCGCCATCGAATTCGTGGAGGCTACCGGAGGGTTTGCGGCTATCGGGTCCCTTTCCGATGCCCCTGCCATCGTTCGGAGGGAGGCGGGGACCATCGTGGTGCCCGACTGAGTAGGGCATGGGGCGGTAAGGAAGAGGCCGGAGGGGAAAAATCCTCCGGCCTCTCTCTTTCGCCCGCCGTGCACTGGCCGGGAATCAGGAAATCCTGAGGAGCTCTTTATCGACCGGGAGCTCCCGAATCCGTATCCCTGTGGCCGCGAAGATGGCGTTGCACACCGCCGGAACCGTGGGTGGGATGGGGGGCTCTCCCACCCCTCCAGGAACCTCCGTGCTCTCCACGAAGTGCACCTCCACCAGAGGCATCTCCTGGATGGTCAGGAGGGGGTGGTTGTGGAAGTTGCTCTCTACGGCCGCGCCGTTCCGGATATGGACCTCGGCCTTTAGCGTGGCCGTGAGAGAGAGGACGATCCCCCCCTCGATCTGACTCCGAACGGCCTCCGGATTGACGATGGTGCCGTGGTCCATGGCTGCCACCACCCGGTCTACCGTCACGGTTCCGTCTGGAGCCACCGTCACCTCCGCCACCATGGCCCCATAGCCGGCAAAGCAGGTCCAGGCCGCGACTCCCTGACCCTTCCGCTCTCCCATCTCCCGACCCCACTCCGCCCGCTCGGCCGCCATCGTCAGGCAGTTGAGAAGGCGTGGGTTTGCCTCCTGCATCAGGCGCCGCCGGTAGCTGACGGGATCGATCCCCGCCGCGTGGGCGCATTCGTCCATGAAAGACTCGACGGCAAAGCAGGTGTGTGTGTTTCCCACGGACCGCCAGGGTCCAATGGGGATTCCCCAATCCTCCAGATGGTTGTCGCACCGGAAGTTGGGGAGGGTATAGGGCGGATTGGCCGCACCTCCCGTCGATGTCCCTCTCGGTGGCTCTCCGTAGATCCGATGAAGCCAAGCCACGGGCCATCCCTCGGCGTCCAGCCCCGCCTTCATGGTCTGGTGGGTGTAGGGTCTGTAGAACCCGTGGGCAAAGGTGTCCTCCCGGGTCCACACGACCTGAACCGGAACGTCCAGCTTCATAGCCACTTTCACGGCGAACTCAGCGTCGTCGGAGTTCAACCGCCGGCCGAAACCACCCCCGGCAAGCATGGAGTTGTAGACGACGTTTTCCACCGGGACTCCGGCCACCCGCGCAGCCATTCTCTGACCTGAAGTGGCACCCTGGGTAGGACACCATACTTCGACCCGGTCCCCCTGAACCCAAGCCGTGGCATTCAAAGGCTCCATGGGTGCATGGTCCAGGAAGTGGGTGTCGTAGGAGGCCTCCACCACTTGGGCAGCCTGAGTGAGGCCGCGGGCGAAGTTTCCCTCCTCCCGCTCCACGTCCCCGGGCTGGTTCTCCAGGGCCCGGCCCCGGGCCTTCAGGGTCTCGGAACTCTGGTCGGCGAAGGGACCCGGGTCCCAATCCACCACAAGAGCCTCACGGCCCTTGAAAGCCGACCAGGTGTCGGAGGCGACCACGGCGATACCACCCTCGACCTCAAACACGTCCACCACCCCGGGGACCGCCCGGGTCGCCGTGTCGTCATAACTCCTGATTCCCCCTTGGAAAGCAGGGGGTCTCGAGACCGAGGCGAAAAGCATCCCCGGGAGCCTTAGGTCCATTCCGAACTGGGTCTTCCCGATGACCTTGTCAGGTAGGTCCAGGCGATTGGTGGAGTGACCGATAAGCCAGAAATCCTCGTGGCTCTTCTGGGGCGGGTCATCGGGGACCGGGAGGCTGGCGGCTTCGTCCGCCAGTTCGCCGTATCCTAGGGATCGACCGGAGCTTTCGTGGCTGATCTTGTGTTCCTTGGCCACGCACTCGGATATATCCACTCCCCAACGTCTGGCCGCCGCTTCCCTCAAGACCTCACGGGCCTGGGCGGCTGCGTTTCGGATCGGCCTCCATCCAAGGCGAATCGTAGTGCTTCCGCCGGTGGAGATCGTGCCGACCCAGTTCGACGGATCGGTGGGAACCGGCTCCCAGACGATTTTCGCCCAGTCTGCCTCCAACTCGTCACAGACCATCATCAGAAAGCCCGTGGAGCTTCCCTGACCCATCTCGTGGTCATCGTACACCACGTGAACGAAGCCAGCCGGATCGATACGGATCCAGGCATTGGGTTGCATTCCCCCTTCCAGCGGGACCGGTGGGGGGCCCGCGCATCCCTGGAGCCATGGAATGTTGAAGCCGATCACGAGGCCAGCCCCGGCGGCTCCGGTGGTTTTTACAAAATCTCTGCGGCTCAGATCCTTGGCTTTCATCAGACCCTCCCCTCCTCGACCCGGCGAATGGCCTTCCGGATCCTCTGGTAGGTCCCGCAGCGGCAAAGATTCCCGGCCATATATTGGTCGATCTCATCGTCGGTGGGGTGAGGATTGCTTTCCAGGAGGGCCGCTGCCTGGAGGAGTTGCCCCGGATGGCAGTATCCGCATTGGACTGTCTGTTCGGCCAACCAGGCTCTCTGCAGGGGATGATCTCCGTTTCGAGAGAGCCCCTCGATGGTGGTGACCTCCCGGTCCCCCACAACTTCCATGGGGGTGGCGCAGGACCGAATGGGCTCCCCATCCAGCAGGACCGTACAGGACCCGCAGAGGGCGATCCCGCAGGAGTACTTGGTGCCGGTAAGGCCCAGGTGGTCACGGAGTGCCCAAAGGAGAGGCATTTCCGGGGCTACATCAACAGACTTCCGCTCTCCGTTGACCCGGAGATTGAAGACAGCCATAGCGCACATCCTCCGTTGTGGTTGGCGAACTCAGAGGTAAAATGGGGCCCCATACCCCCGGGCGCGAGTCTCTTCCCTGGCCCGGAGAGCCTCACCCGATGGTGTCGTGCGCTTCCGCTCGGGCTCGGGCGGCATCCGCGGCGTCCAGCGCCTTGCCCACGGCCCCCGCGCCTGGCACCGGGAGAGTGGCGATGATGCTATCCTTTTGCCTTCGGGTCAGAGTGTCCTGGGCTGCTTGGTCTTCTCCGCCGCCACCCCCGGTGCAGGTTCCGCCCCCGAGCACCAGGGCTCCGATGAGGACGCTTCTTTTCAGGGTTATCAAGATCCGCTGCCCTTACCCGTCAAGCTCAGGGGTGAAGCCCGTAGCCTGCACCGCTCCCATCAGAGCATGGGTGTCAACCTCACCAAGGTGTGAGATCTGGGCGATTTTGGTGTCCAGGGAAACGTGTACGGATTCCACCCCGTCAACCCTTTCCAAGGCTACCTGCACGGTGGCGACACAATGCCCGCAGGACATGTCCGGCACCCTTAGGTTCGTCTGTTCCATTCCCATCCCCTCCTTCGTGCGAAAGGCCGGCGAGCGGGGCTCGGGCCTTGTAGGAACCCATCAAGTCCGTACACGTCTCCGTCAAGCAGGTGCCCTTCTCGGGTCGGGATCTCGGGTCGGGATCTCAGGTCGGGATCCCATGTCGGGAGGCGTAGAGCATAGCCTCCACGAACCGGTCCAACTCTTCCAGGTGAGTGTACACGCTCGCAGTAACCCGCAGCCCTTCGAATTGGGCATGTTTGATGGCTACGGTGATGATCTTGTGCTCCTGCCAGAGCCATTGATTCAGGGCTCCGGAGTCAACCCCTTCCAGCTGTATGTTTCCGATTCCACAGGAAAACTCCGGTCGCTGGCTGGTATGGAGCCGAAACCTGTCGTGCTCCAGAAGGGTATTGGCCCAATAGTCCCTGAGGAAACGAAGGCGGGCTTCCTTTCTTTGACCCCCCAGGCCTTGGTGGAAGGTAAGCGCCTCCCCGATGGCCAGGTAATTGGCGGCCGGGTGGGTTCCGATCTCCTCGTACTTCCGAATGTCGTCATCCATCCGTTCTAGCGCCGCCATCAGGGGCCAGACTCCGGGGATCTTGTCCTTCTTGACATAAAGAAGGCCCGTGCCGTGGGGGGCAAAGAGCCATTTGTGAAGGCTGGTAGCGTAGTAATCACATCCCAGGTCCGTGAGCTTGAACTCGAAATGGGCCAAGCCGTGGGCGCCGTCGACGATCACCGGGATCCCTCGGCTTCGGCCAAGATCCGACAGTTCCCGAACCGGGAAGATCTGGCCGGTGAGGTTGATGGTGTGGCAGATGAGGATCATGCGCGTGCGATCGGTGATGGCCTCGTCGAAGAGGCGCACAATCTCCGCCGGGTCCTCAGCGGGAACCGGAACTTCGATCTGTTTTAGGATCACACCCTCCCTGCGCTCTCTCTGCCTAAAGGTCGTGATCATCCGTCCGTAGTCCTGAGTAGTCGTGAGGACCTCATCCCCTCGCTGAAGGTCCATCCCGAACTGAAGGGTCTGGAGGCCTTCCGATGCGTTCCGGGTGAAGGCGATCTCCTCCGGGTCCACTCCCCACTGCCGGGCCATCCGCTGCCGAACCCCCTCCCGCATGGGCTCCTGGATCTGCCACATGTAGTAGGTGGGCGCCTTGTTCGAGAGGTCCAGGTGCTTCTTCATGGCATCCTGAACAAAGGCCGGGGATGGACTCACCCCGCCATTGTTGAGGTTGACCAAAGTCCGGTCCACGGTGAAAGCCCTCTGGACCTCGGCCCAGAACGCTTCATCGGAGGCAACCTCCTGTGGGGTGCCTGGATGGGAGGACAACTCCCTGGCGAGGGCAGGACCGTCTCTGCGAAGGGCGGTCGGGAGGACGGGCACACCGGCCATGGCCGCTGCTGCAGGAAGGCTGATGGCACCCAGGAACTGGCGTCGGCTCTGCATGGGTTCTCTCCGCTTCTTTTGGGGTGAGACCACTCCGCGTTCCATCGGTGTCGGGGAGGCGAGGGCGGCGAGTGGGAGAATAGGGCTTGTGGCCCCTGGTGTCACGTGGTGGAAACGGCTTTCTTGGATGCAACATCCGGGGCGTCGATGGTGTCCTAATTGTACTTCTTCAAGGATTCCAAACCACATACGACCATGAAACGGCCCACCCTCCACTCCACCCTCCTTCCAGGCCTTCTTCTCCTTACCCTGGTTCCTGCATCCCTGAG
Organism: Gemmatimonadota bacterium; assembly: GCA_043820695.1. Lineage (GTDB taxonomy): Bacteria > Gemmatimonadota > Gemmatimonadetes > Longimicrobiales > Gaopeijiaceae > JABDNZ01. The sequence continues at coordinate 11,502 of JBDRDQ010000557.1, forward strand.
CGCCCAGATACCGGACTCTACCAGGGCCGACACGTCCCGGGTGCCAATCTTCGCGCTCCAAGGGCTGACCATCATGGTTCCGCGGCCCATATCGACGACCGGAGGCGCCAGCGCGATTGAGGTGACTCTGGATTCCATGGTGGTGCGGCCGGCCCCAACCCTGGAGCAGGTTCTTAGGGAGATGCCCCTCATTCAGATTCGGCGCAATTCCAGGGGAGAGGCCCAGCCAGCCCTTCGTGGAGGAGAGGACCGGCAGATCGCCGTCATCATGGATGGAGTCCCACTGACCTTGGGCTGGGATGCACGGACCGACCTGTCTGTCATCCCCCTGACCTCCGCTCAGCGGATCAGCCTCATACGGGGACTCTCGTCCGTACTCCACGGACCGAATGTCCTCGCCGGGGTGGTGGAAGTGGACGTGGCCCGAGGCGCCGAAAGGCAGGCCGCCCCCAGGCGACTTCAGGTCGATCTTGGCCTGGACCACACCGGCGCTCGAAGTTTCGGGGTCGCCGGTGGAACTCTTCTGGAGACTCCTGAGGGTGTCTGGGTCCTGAGGGCGGGAGGGGGGCATCAAGCTCGGGATGGCTTCTCTCTTCCGGGAGGGGCTGGGGAGGATGACGACCTGAACCCGTCCCTTCTCACCCGGGACGGGGATCTGCGTTTGAACACCGACGAGACCCGATACGACGGGTTCCTGTCGGCCCGGTATCGGTCGGAAGAAGGTGTATGGATGAGCCTGAGTTCATCCGCCTTCACCGAGGAGCGGGGCATCGCCCCCGAGGCCCACATTCAGGATCCCCGCCTCTGGAGGTACCCGAAGCAGAACCGGTTCATCTCGGCCCTTTCCGGAGGTACCGGCCAACGAGCCACGCCGTGGGGGGAAGGGGACTTGGAAGCCAGCCTTGGGTTGGACCGTGGTTCCACAGAGATCGACGAGTTCAGCACCGAGGCGTACCAGGAGGTCACCGGCGGTGAGACCTCGGACGATCTCACCCTCACCCTGCGCGTCCTGGGCGACCATTCTCTGGGGGACAGGGGCGAGCTTCGAGGGGCCTTCACGTATGCTGACGTGAACCATGACGAGGTCCTGGATCAAGTGGAGAAGAACGGGTACCGACAGCGGCTCTGGAGCCTCGGCACGGAGGCGGAGTGGCGCTTCGGGAATGTACCGGCCCTTCTCGGCTCCAGGGGAACGCGACTGACGCTCGGCCTTGCCGTCGACGGCGCTGACACACCCGAATCCGGCGACAAACCCCCCCTCGGCTCCCTCCGGGATTGGGGTGGGCGCCTGGGGTTCACGACGCTGGCAGGAAGGGAAGACCTACTTATTCACGGGGCCCTTAGTCGCCGGACGAGGTTCCCCGCCCTCCGGGAGCTTTATTCCGGCGCTCTCGGCCGCTTTGTCCCGAACCCCGATTTGAAGCCAGAGGTTCTTACGGGGGGAGAGATGGGATTGACCCTAACAGGGACGAAACTCCAACTCCAGGCGGTCGGCTTCTATCAGACCCTCACCGACGGAATCGTACGATCCTCCGTGTCCACGCCGGAAGGGAAGAAGTACAAAAGGATCAACCAGGATAAGGTCCGGAGCAAGGGACTCGAACTCCTGGCCTCCGGTAGCCTTGGTTCCCTGGGGTGGAGTGGCGACCTGACCCTTCAAAGGACTCGGGGGATCACCCCCGAAGGGGATGAGGTCAAGTTGGAGTATGAGCCCGGAGTGGCGGGAAAACTTTCCACCTTCCTTCCTCTTCCAATGGGATTCGAGGGTGGGGCCTCTGGCCGTTTCATGGGTGCGCAGTTTTGTGTGAACCCCGAGCTGGGTGGCCTCGAGTCCTTCGGAAGCAGCCGGCATCTGGACCTGAGCCTAAGGCGCGTATTTGGGTCCGAGGGTCGGTTACTGGGGCGAGCCGAGGCCGTCTTGAAGCTGGACAACGCAACGGACGCGGTGGTTCTGGATCAGTGCGGTCTTCCCCAACCTGGCCGCACCCTCCGGATCCAGCTCCGGATCTGGTAACGCCCCCCCCCTGGGCCACCCGGTTTGATCGATGGAGTGGAGGCGCTACCTTCCCGGAAAGGTCGTTGAGCAGGTCATTTCTCCAGCAACCCGAAGCCCGATGATTCGAATCATCTTTCTCGGCACCGCGGCTTCCCGCCCCACCGTGGGCCGGAACGTGAGTGGCATCTGTGTGCAGAGGGAGGGTGATGTGATGCTCTTCGACTGCGGAGAGGGGACCCAGAGGCAGATGATGCGCTTTGGGACTGGGTTCGGACTTCAGGCCATCTTCATTACGCACCTCCATGCCGACCACTTCCTGGGCATCATCGGCCTGATCCGTACCATGGCCCTTCAAGGCCGGGAGGAGCCATTGACCATCTATGGACCGCCAGGAGCGGGGGAGGTCCTCCAAGCCGCCATTCACCTGGGGGTGGAACGGATTCCGTTCCCGGTATCGGTTCATGAGCTGGGCCCCGGCGACTCCGTCCCTTTCCAAGAGTACGACGTGGTGCCCTTCTCCGCCCGACACGGCACCTCCGCGGTGGGATACGCCCTCAAGGAGCATCCCCGTCTTGGGCGCTTCGACGTTGACCGGGCTCGGGCCCTGGGGGTTCCTGAAGGGCGCCTCTTTGGCCGCCTGCACCGTGGCGAGGCGGTGGAGGTGGGCGGCCGCATCATCCTCCCTGAGGAGGTCGTGGGGATTCCTCGCCCAGGACGCCTGGTGGTCTATACGGGGGACACGCGCCCCACCCCGGCCGCGGTGGAAGCAGCTGAGGGAGCCGACGTCCTCATCCACGAGGCGACGTTTCTGGAGGAGGAAGCCGAGCGGGCCCACGAGACCTTTCATTCTACCGCGAAGGGAGCCGCTCTCGTGGCCCGGGAAGCCAGAGTGGAGCGTCTCCTGCTCACCCACGTTTCTGCTCGGTATTCCGAGGACTCCAGACCCCTTGCCGAGGAGGCCCGGGAGGTCTTTCCCGCGACCACCGTAGCCCAGGATGGGATGAGCCTCGAACTCGGGTACCGGCAGGATCAGGAGGGGGAGGAATCGGTGGGGCCTGCGGCGAAGAAGGAGACGAAAGATGGATGAGATCTTTCATCCGCCCTTCTCCCGGGTGGGAATCAGCGGCCAGGGCGGGTACGAGGGGGAAGCATGGAACTGAGAGTTCCCGGGGACAAATCCATCTCTCAGCGGGCGTTGATCCTGTCCTCCCTTTCGGAGGGAAAGAGCAGGCTCAGAGGTGTC
>JBDRDQ010000558.1:0-10333 GCA_043820695.1 Gemmatimonadota bacterium
CCGGATAAACATCCCACTCGTGCCAGGGCTCAATTGTGATGAACACTGATGCCCCGGCAAGGTCGAGTGGGAATTCGACGCCCTGGGGTTCGTTGAAGAGGAAGTCCTCTCCGGGGAAGAGCGGCGGCTCCCCCCCGATGGCGCTGTAAAAAGCCGTCGAGTCGGGCAGATTCGGCCAAACGAACTTCCCCGTGGAAACGGCCTGGCCGTTTACATCGACCCAACCCTCATAGATCCATCCGTTCGGAGCTTCGGGAAGGACCAGCCCCGCCTCGGCTGGATTCGAGGTCGGGTTCATGAACCAGAGCCCGTTGAGGTCGTTATCAGGATCTTCGTCTGTTGGCGTGGCGAGGACGAATCGACCCGTCGCGTTCGAAAAATCCCGGTTGAGGGCGAAAAAATCTTCCGCGGTCATGATCGCAGTGCCCTGAGCCAGCTCCCCGCTGAGGATGAAGGTCCAGGAGGAAACCTGTCTTAGCTGATTGGACGCCTCCAGGGAGATGGTGACTCCCAGCGCATCGCCGGCGTCCACATCCGCATGAAAGGGCCCTGTGAGTACAGTATCGGCTGCCGGATCCACCATCCGTCCATCCCCATCGATGTTGAATAGGACCAATGGAAACCCAAAGGTGTTCGACCCGCTCTTGTGCACGAGCCACGCTTGGTAGTTCAGGCCACCGGCGATAGTCTGCAATCCATCGACGGATATAGTGACCGTTGAACTGCCTTCCACATCTGTGATCCCGCTCCCACTGTCACAACCGTGAAGGACCAGCGAAAGAGCAATCGCGGTCAGAAGAGATACAGGAGAGGTCCAGGTCCTTCTAGGCATTGGGAACTCCGATATTGCGCTTTGTAGCCCGTCATCGATCCATTGGGTACACTGTCGAGCAACGGAGGTGCCGGGCCCGCCGATGCGCCTTGGGTTCGCTTTTCTAAAACAGCCGGGCGACCCCCAGATCGCCCGGCTGTCTCTTCAACTCAACCGCCCAGAGGTCCCCCTACTTCTGGGGTTTACGACCCTCGCAACCCCTCGAGCTCATCCACCGTTTGAGGCTTGCGGGGGCCCAGCCTCCGAGCGCCGTCGGCGGTGATGAGGTAGTCCTCCTCGTTTCTTACCCCACCGAAATCCCGCCACTTGTCCAGTTCGTCATAGTCGATGAACTCCGCGAGGCGACCCTTCGCCCTCCAAACGTCTATCAGTTGCGGAATGAAGTAGACACCCGGTTCGATAGTCAGCACGAATCCGGGCTCCAGAGGCCGGGCCAGGCGCAGGGACTTGAGCCCGAACTGGGTGCTTTTCTCCTCCCCGGCGTATCCGACCTCCACTTCCCCCAGGTTCTCCATGTCATGCACGTCCATCCCCATCATGTGCCCGATCCCGTGGGGCATGACCATGGCGTGAGCGCCGGCGGCCAGGGCCTCGTCCGTGTCCCCCTTCATGATTCCCAGCTCTTTCATGCCCTGGAAGATGGTGCGACAGGCAGAGAAGTGGACGTCACGGTTCGGGACGCCAGGCGCAAGGGTAGAGACTGCGGCGTCGTAGGCCGAGAGCATGATCTCGTAGATGGCCTTCTGCTGATCCGTGAACCTGGGACTCACGGGGAAGGTTGTGGTCAGGTCCCCGGCATATCCCAGAGGGGTCTCAGCCCCGGTGTCCAGGAGGAATAGATCGCCCTCCGAGATGGTGTTTCCGTGAAAGTGGTTATGGAGGGTCTGGCCGTTTACGGTGGCAATGACCGGAAAAGCGATGGATCCCCCCGCGGCAATGGCGATGCGCTCCACCTCCGCCGAGATCTGCATTTCCTTCATCCCCGGGCGGGCCATCCGGATGGCGGCTTCGTGCATGGACACCGAAGTGGCCACCGCCCTCTCGATCTCGGCCACTTCTTCTTCGGTCTTGTAGTTCCTCTGGGCGACCACGGCCTTGATTAACTCGGTGGACGCTTCGGAGGTTGCCTCATCATGGGAAACCTGGAGAAGGTCCATGAGGTGGAGCTTCGTTTCGGCCCGGAAGGGGGGGAGGAAGTGGATGGCTCTTCCTGCCGAGACGGCTCTCCCCAGGATCTCCGCCAGGACCGCACGGGGCTGGGTGTCGGCGACGCCGACCCGTTCGGCTCGACTCGCGATGGTGGGGAGATCACCCATCCACACGATGTAATCGATGCCCAACTCGTCCCCGAAGACCGTGGAGGTGCCCGCGTCCACGTCGATGATCGCGGCCAGGTCAGCCTGGTTCAGGCCGAAGTAGTAGAGGAAGGTGCTGTCCTGACGAAAATGGTACGGGTTGTCGGCGTAGTTCATTGGGCTGTCGCTGTGGCCCAGGAACAACAGGAGGCCACCGTCGAACCGGGACATGAGGGCATCCCGGCGAGCTATGTAGCTTTGGCGGGGAAACATGGTTCCGGATTCTCCTCGGTTGTCATCTTCGGCGCTGGGATCTTGGAGTATAGCCTGACCGGGGTAGGGCCCGCGAGGGAAACTCTCGGGCCGCGGGTTGCCTCATAGGGCTCGGCTGCCTCAAAGGGCCCGGGTCCAGAGGTGCATGGCCCCAGCCACGCCGGCCAAGGCCAACACGGCCCCCAGGGTATGGCCGGGAAAGGGGTGGCTGAGAGCCGTCTCCAGCACACCCAAGAGGACCGGGGCTGCTACGACACCCGGCAGGATGGCCCAGCCCACCCGCCTGCACAGGGTCCAGAGAAGGCCTACGGCGACGGAGATACCAACGGCGCCCCCGACCCAGATCGCCCAACTGGCGCCGGGTGGATTCGATGCCAGGGTGAGTCCCACCAGGAGGGCCAGAAGGGCGCCGGTCCAGTACCAGCGGGTTCCCGCGAGGCGCTCCAGCGTCGCCAGAAGCAATAGGGCCATTGCCGTTGCCGTCAGGAACGCGATCATCGCCCCGAGGGCAGTGGACATCCAGGGGAAGTAGCTGACCGCTCCTCCATATGTCGGCCACCCTGGGGGGCCGTCCGGACCCAGGCGGGACAGAAGGACCGATAGACCCACATACCCCACGCCCAAGGCCAATCCGACTGCAGCCGGGCTCTTCACGGAAGGAGGTCGCCCTTGAATCCACGTATGCCCGAGGGCGGCCAGGAGCGCTACCCCCACGGCCATGACTCCGAGTCCGAGGACAAGTCCCAGGAGTGAAATACCCATCTGGTTCCCGAACGAGAGCTGGGTCGTGAAAGCTCCAACCGTATTGGGCCACTCGTTGACGGCTGTGAGCAGGAGAAGGGTGGCCATCACACGTGAGAGAACACGAAATGGGGGGGAGTGAAGAGACCCACGGCTCCATCGGAGAACGGCCAATACCAGGGCCCCTGCGGCCAAGAGGAGGAGGATGGAAGCCGAAGGGATGATGGCGAAGGTCCTCTTCCTTCCCTGGGCCCGCCATTCCCTCTCCCAGTCCTCCGGCACATGGACGTAGTTGGAGGCCCCCACCACCTCGTCTCCGGCGATTCGGACCTCTGCCCGCCCCTCTCCTTTCGCCAGTGGATACCCTTCCGTGGCGGCGAAGGTGAGGGTCCAGTCCGTTCGGTTTGGCCGCACCGTCTCGTCTGCCGAAATCTCACGGACGGTCCCTGGAGCGGTTCCCAGTTGGTCTTCAAGGGCTCGGAGGGCCAGAATCCTGGCTTCCTCCTCCGTCAAGGATTCCCCTGGGCGCCCCTCGGGGAGGGCATGGCTCACCCTGGGAGTCTGGCCGGGAGCCAGCAAACTCAGGGTATAGGACTCGGCCCTTTCTTCCGGAGGCACTTTGAAGCTGACGAACCGGACCTGCCAAGCAGGCGAGTTCAGGAAATCCCCAACGAGGTCCAGGTACTCCTCCTCGGACCCCTCACGCCACACGAACTGGTGGGCCAGACCCCTTTCAGCGGCTATGGAGAAGAGAGGGATCCATTCCGGGCCGAGGCTCACGCCCTGGGCCTCGAGGGTCGACCGGGCCTCCGCTTCGGCCTGGCGGCGAGTGAGGGTGAGGTGGGGGGATCCTGCCGTATCGAGTCCTGTCCCCCAGAGGGTCAGGCCCAGGAGGGCAACTGCTACCACCGCGGTCATGCCCCGGGGCGATAGGGCCCTCCTTACGGCTCGGACTGACCCCGCCTCTGTGGGGGTGATCCCAGGAACTTCGAGTGGGCCTTTCTTTTCAGGCCCAGCTTGGGCCCCTGCCTCGGGGGACTCTGTCGCAGGGGGGGATTTGGAGGTAGGCCTCCAGTTCCGATTCAGAGCCCAGTCCGGGGCCTTGCTCACGCCCCCCTTCCGCCAGCGGACCACGAAGACGATGGCCAAGGGGAGGATGCCGGCGGCGATGACCATGAAGCGGTCGAACCAGATTCCCGGGGTCTCCGCCGCGAAGAGAGGCAGGGAGAAGAAGACCAGGTCGTATGTAAAATGGCCAATGATGGATGGGATAAGGCCGAAGTACACGCAGATGGCGCCCCAGGCCAGGTACGTCGGGAAGATCTCCACCACCCTGGCAAACGCCGGCTGCTGGGGGTAGTTGGCGTGGGCGGCTCCGAACACCAGGGCCTGGACGATGACCGTGCTCCAGATCCAGAGTCCGGGCCTTCCGTACCGACGCCCCAGAATAGCGGCCGCTCCAATGGGGATGGCCCGGAAGGTGGCCTCCTCCGAAAATGCGGCGAAGAGGGACGTGCTTACCGCGCTGAGCCACGGGAGGTAGGTGGCCAAGAAGTCGGGTTCAACCAAGGCGCTGGCAGGGCTCCACCACCCCAGATATCGGCTTGTGACGAGGTAGAAAGCCACAACGAAACCCAGCTCGAGGCCAAGGATCAAATAGGGGGCCACGGTTCGTCCCAGGGCCGGGGTGGAATTGGCGACCCCGGGCGACCACATTTTCCACTGCTGGATCTGGTCGGGGAACCCCAACCTCATCAGACCTTCCCCGGCCATGAAGACCAGGGCGAGGAACAACGTTCCCGCCACCAGCGTGATGCCGGCGGTAAAGACCGCCGTCGCGACATGGAGTTGAGGAGGGATGGCCGTGTCATACGCCATCCAGGAGAGGGGGAGGGAGTTGACCCCGCTCAGTGCCATCAGCCCTGCCACCAGCCCCCCCCAAGCAAGGGGCGCCTTCCATTCGATCCAGCGGTTCTTGAGGAGATGTATGGTCCCGACCCCTCCGCCCAGGACGAGGAAGAGGAGAAGGAAGAGGATGGTGCCGGCAAGGGATATGCTCTCGTTGGCATTTCTCGTGTCCTGGTACCGCCTCAGGAATCCCTCTGGAACGTGGAGAAAGGGGGTGACCTCGGACAGTTGGTCTCCCGCTATTCCCAGTCGGATCCTGACCCGGGCCTCCCCGAGGGCCAGGTCGGCCCGCTCGAAAACGAAGATGTGATCGAGGCGGCCTCCAGGCTTCTCCTCCTGGGATGATTCCAGAAACTCGTAAAGGCTCGGGTCCATCCCCCAGTCGTTGGAGGCCCCGTACAATGCTCTCTCCCGTGCCTGTTCCGGGTCGAGGTTCACCCCCGGGGTTTCCTCCGAGAGTCGGAGGCGGAAGCCGTAGGGCTCCCCGGAGGGTGTGAACCGGGTCTCGGCCTCTTCCACGGTTCCTTCAGCGAAATGCCGGACCCGCCAGGCGTAGAGGCTGAATACTCCCTCGCCCACCAGGCGGTTGATCTCTTCCAGGCCTCCCCCTTCCAGCTCCATGTAGGTCTGGAAGGCAGGGTCCAGCTGTCCGAAGGAAGCGGCCTGGCGGAATCCCGCCGGCTCCCACTGGAATCGATCCGCGAGCTCTTCGGCCTGATCCAGGGCGCCCTGCCGATCCATCTCGATATCGACGGAGAGGATAGGGAAGGCGACGGGGAAGAGCCTGAACGCAAGGACCGATCCGGCAAGGCCCAGAAGGGCCAGGATGATCCAGAAGGCTGGCTTTCGTGTCATGGGGTTTCTTCCTGGCTTCCGGGCATGACGTCCCACGATGTGCCACCCACCACCCTACTTCCCGGTGCTCGGTTTGCGCAATCGAAAGAGCGGGCCCGGGCCGCCGTTGGAAGGGCTCCCATGGCCGTCCTGGTCTCTTTCACGAACCTCTGGATAGGGGGCCAATGACTGCATTGCTGCAGCCCTCGAGATCTCTCCCGGGCACCTTTGGGTTGTCCGGGGGTGTATTTTTGTCTGGGGTCTTGTCTGCGTACTGGGGGTGGCTGGCCCTCTTCCTCATCGGTCAGGACCGGAGCATGTGGCGTGCCTTCATAGGGGTAGCTCTGTTTGGTGTCCTCGGAGTGGTTTCTCTCTGCGGCGCGGATGCCCAGGAGATACCGCCCGAGGAGCTGTTCTCTCCCGAGACCGTCCTCCGGTTCAGCCTGGAAACGGATCTGGAGGCGCTCAGGGAAGATCGTTCCGAGGGGAGTGAGGAGATCCCGGCCCGCATTCTGATGCTGGGTTCAAAGGGCGAGCAAGTCGAATTCCCCCTCCAGGTCCGGACTCGGGGAAGGTTCCGGCTTCAAGAGAACATCTGTCCCTTCCCGCCCCTCCGCCTGAACCTGCCGGAGGGGGAGCCCTCCAGGGGCACGGCCTTCGACGGCCAGGACAAGCTCAAACTCGTGACCTATTGCCATGACCGGGACTCCTTCGAGCAGAACGTCCTGGAGGAGTACCTCGCCTACCGTATCTACAACCAACTCACCGACGTGAGCTTCAGGGTCCAACTGGTGGAGATCACCTACTTGGACACCGGGGGAAAAAACGATCCCCTGACGAGAATGGGGTTCCTCATCGAAGACGAGGACGCCATGGCCGCCAGGGTGGGTGGAATGATACTGGATATCCCGGGGGCTCGGGCGACGGACTTCGAGCCAGGGCAGATGGGAGTGATGTTCCTGTTCCAGTACATGATCGGCAACATCGACTGGTCCACGGCCAACTCCCAAAACCTGAGCGTGCTAAGGGTCGGTTCAGACCATTTTGCCGTTCCCTTCGACTTCGATTGGTCCGGGCTGGTGGACGCACCGTATGTGGGACCGTCACCTCTGACCGAACGTCTCCACGATTCGGTGAGGGAACGATTGTACCTGGGGACCTGTTGGGAACAGATTGACTTCCAAGGGGCCTTCGCTCTCTTCGAAGGGAAGAAAGAGGTGATCCTCTCGACGATACAGGCCGTCCCCGGCCTCACCGAAGCCAACATCCGCTCAGCCTCCGAATACATCGAGGAGTTCTATGAGTTCATCGGTGATCCGGATCGGGCGGAGAGGGATATAGGGAGTTTGTGTCGGGGGGGCTGAGCGGGCACCCTCCGGATCCTCCTCCCTTTTTCCTACCCCTTCCTGTCTTCCTACCTCCAGGGGTACGGCCCCTCCATTTGGACGCCCCTTGCTTCGAAGAGGAGTTCGATGAGGCGTTCGTAGGACGCCCAACTGGTGGTCCGGCCATAGACGCTGTTGGTCTTGTGGGCCAGGACCAGGTCCAGGGCCGGAAAGACCGTGATCCACTGGCCAATGGCCCCACGGGCGGAGTAAGCTCCCTCGAAGGGGCCCACTTCCCTCGGTCCGTCCCAGACCCACCACATGTATCCGTAGCCGAAGTAACCATCTCGTCGACCGATCGGGTTCATTTCCTCGAGGGGGGTCACTACGCTGACAATCCGGTCTGCCCAATCCCTGGAGATGATCTGTTCTCCGTTCCAGTTTCCTCGGTTGAGCATGAGATGACCGAGCCGAGCCATGTCCCGGGTCGAGAAATGCATGTGATATGCGGGATTCACGGAAACGGAGAGGTCCCCGCTCTTCTGGTGCATAGCCCGGTCCCAATCCTGGAACTGAAGGGGGATCGCCAGTTGGGCCTGGAGTTCGTCGTAGATGGTACGCCCAGTGAAGTGCTCGAAGGCGGCCCCCGCTGCGTTGAAGTCCCAGTTGTTGTAAATCATGTAGCTTCCGGGCTGTTGTGACCCCCTCTCCGGTGCACTGGCGAGATCGTCGCCTCCATTCGAAGCGGGGTGGTAGACGCCGGAGCGGGCGGTGATGAGGTGGTGAACCGCGGCCTGTTTCTCAATGTCGAGGAGGCCCCCGATATCATCGAAACCCATCTCATCCAGGGTCATTTCGAGATCGATGATCCCCCGCTCCACCCAGTCACCGTAGAGCATGGCCAGAATGCTCTTCCGGCAGGAGGCGAGGTAGGAAAGCTCCTCTATGTCACCATAGGTGAAGACCACTCGGCCCCGATCCACCACCACAATTCCGGTGGAATTAGCGCTATCCCGGACGAAGTCGGAGGCCCGGCGGAGCCCGTCAACCGACCAGCCGTACGACTCCAATTGGCTCCGGCTCACATAATCCCATTCGTCTCCCGGAAAAATGACGTCTGAAGAGGACTGGCCGGTTGCGGAGAGGGGAAGGAGAAGGGCCAGGAACAGGCCCCAGAATACGACGCGTTGGTTGATCACCACCAGCCTCCCGGTTCGAGTGAATGGCCTGAATCTACGGCGGTGGCTGGTGAGCCTGCCAGGTGGTGGAACTCGAGATGGAGGCTGGACCCCGGCGGGAGAAAAGTGACTTTCTGAGCGCCTTGGTGGTCTATTAGGCTGCGGAGATGTTCCAACCTTCGACCGTGCACCGCATCTTCATCAGGTGGGAGTTGCGTTTCTTTGGCCGTGACTGTTTCTTAGCATGGGCGAAACCGATCACCCATCCGCCGGGTAACTACCTGGCGGGATGTTTAATGAACCTCTTCGATGGTGGGCATGAGTTTTCTTCAGAGATGGCGTGATTCGCTGAACGCCCTCTTCCAGGGGGGTGGAACCGGAGCCTCCGACAGGCAGCTGAAAGAATTGGCTGCCGAGGCGGAAAGGGCATCGCCCGGGGCCCGCTGGGCCGTGTTCAATCGCCTGGGGGACGCCTACCTGAAAGCTGACGATCGGCTGCGGGCTCTCCGCTACTTCGGCAAGGCCATCGATGCCCTGCTCGAGGATGACCAGCCGGAGCCGGCCCGGGCTGTGGCAAAGAAGGTCATCAGGCTTCACCCTGAGGCGGTACGCACCCTTTGCACCCTGACCTGGCTTGACCTGGCATCCATGAAGATACCCGCTGCCGTCGCCAGTCTACACGAGTATGTGGCGGTGGCCAAGGAGGGGAAGCGAGAGCGCCTGGCCTGTGGTCAGATCCTGGAAATGGCTCGATTGGTGTCCGACCCTCTCTTCCTCGATGAGGTGGTGAAGGCGCTGCGCAACCTGGGTTGCACCGCTGACTCCGACCAGGCCAAGGAATGGGCTGACCAGGGTGGGTCCCCAACGGCGCCCAAAGAGTCGAAACAGCTCTACGTGCTCTGCCTGAAAGCGGCCATCGGGTCCAACGTCAAGATGAAAACCAAAGGTGCTCTGGCCTAGGTCGCCTGAAGATCCCTTTGGGTCCCTTTAGTCCCCTCCTTTTGTTCCTTCTCCGGCTATCCTCGCCGCTTTGGATAATACCATGGCCTTTGGTTGGCGTAGGTGGCAGATTTAAACATGAGCCTCAAGCATCGGTATTCCCGGACCCTGCCCCCGGGGGAGGGAAAACGGGGGACGCCCGAGAGCTTTGCCAGGGCGCCTCTACCTGGTCGGAGGGGCAAGGGTGGGGAGGAGGAATGCACCTGCTGGGTGCTCATGCGGGGGGAAGGCCCGCAGCCTCCGGATCGGGACACTGCCGATTGTGAGTTGGTGCCCGATCCTGCCTGCCCGGTCCACGGCAGGAAGCGGTTTCCGATCCTGGAGGACGAGGACTGGGGGGACTGATTTCCCGGAATGAATGGCATTGAGGCCGCTCCCACGAGCGGCCTTTTTTATTCGGGTTCGACTTTGCCGATGACCAGGCGACCAGATGACCGTAGTCGCCTCAGGCGAGAACGTATACCAGCCCCGCGTAGATCCCGAGGAATACCGCCGCGAACAGGGCCAGTTTCAGTAGCCGCTTTACCAGGGCGTAGCCAAGAAAAGCCAGTAGAAAGGCGGCCAAAACGAGCAGGATCTGATTCTCGGTCAGATAGGCGAGAGCCTCTGATACGTCAGGCATCCTCTTCCTCCGATTCCTCCGATGGATCGTCGAGCTGAAATGGGGAAGGAGCGTATCCCCGGTTCGTTTCCTTTACCTACGCGCCCTGCTTACCCTGGAGTTTCAGCTGGCTGGATGTGAACCTTCCTTCCGAAGCCCGGTTCGTCAACGGCCGACCGGGCCTTACCGCTTTCTTACGAGAAATGAACCCGATGGGTACCCGCGCTTGTTGCTGCCCCCTCTAGAGTGTGCCTAGCTTTCAAGGGAATCGGGGGTGCCGATCCCCCGTGGTCCGGCACCGACTGGATTGCCCTTGGCCTTTGATATGAAGCAGATCCTTTCCCGTT
>JBDRDQ010000559.1:0-2167 GCA_043820695.1 Gemmatimonadota bacterium
TGGCCATCGGCTGCCGGTTCGGCGAGGTGGGCACCGGCTCCTATGGGTTCAAGATGCCGGGCCCCCTGGTACACGTGGATCTGGACCCCGAGGTCTTCCACCGGAACTACGAAGCCCAGGTGACGGTCCAAATCGATGCCGGCGACTTCCTGCGGGGGCTTTTGGCGGCCTTGGGGGATGCACCGAGTGGTCCCGATCAGGAGTTGAGGGAAGCCATCCGGGTTGGGCATGGGGCGGTCTGGGAGGAGTGGCTCGGGGAGGTTGGTGGTCCCGGGGTCACACCAGCCCACCTGCTGAAGGCTCTCCAGGATCGCCTGGGGCCCGATGCCATCTACGCCACCGACAGCGGGAACGGGACCTTCCTGGCCATGGAGTGCTTGAGGCTGGATGGCCCGAGCCGGTTCCTAGCCCCGGTGGACTTTTCCTGCATGGGATACTCGGTCCCTGCCGCCATTGGTGCGAAGCTCGGAAGACCGGACTCACCGGTGGTAGCTCTTGCCGGGGATGGGGCCTTCCTCATGACGGGTTTGGAGATCCTGACCGCGGCCCGGGAAGGGGTAGGGGTCATTGTGCTGGTGCTCCGGGATCGGGAGCTGGCCCAGATTGCCCAGTTCCAGGACACGGCGCTGAATCGGAAGGTAGCCAGCGAGGTCGTCGATTATGACTTGGAGGGCATAGCTAAGGGGTTGGGCGTGAAATTTCTGTCCATGCCCAACGATGAGGACGTTTCGGCGGTGGTAGAAGAGGCCGCAGCGGTGGCGGAATCCGGGCGTCCCGTTCTGGTCGATATGGCCATGGACTACTCCCGGAAGACCTTCTTTACCCAGGGCGTGGTGAAGACCAATCTCCTTCGACTTCCCCTAAGGGATCAGATGCGGTTTGTTGGACGGGCGTTGAAGCGGAAGTTGATGGGCTAACGCCAGCCACGAGGAGCCCACATGACCAAGTTCCGAGAAATCTTCACGAATATGCACGTTGTCCTGCTGGTCATCCACGTCGAATCGGAGGAGCAGGCTCTTCGTAACACGCTGGTCGCTCGCGAATCCGGTGGTGACGGAGTCTTCCTGATTAACCACGGGATGTCCCCTGAACGACTGCTCGAGATCTTCGCAGTCGTGCATGCGGCACACTCCGATTGGTGGCTCGGAGTCAACTGCCTCGGCCTGTCAGCTACTGGTACATTCAATGCTGTGTCGCCGGAAGTGGCGGGAATCTGGGTCGACAACGCCGAAATTGACGAACGCGCGGCTGACCAGCCCGATGCGGAGTCGATAGCTGCCTCCCGGCGGAAATCGGGCTGGGAAGGTCTATATTTCAGCGGTGTGGCGTTCAAATACCAGCGACACGTCAAGGAACTCGCGGTTGCAGCCCGCGCCTCCTCACACTACATGGATGTCATCACCACAAGCGGCCCCGGCACCGGGCGGGAGGCTCAACTCGACAAGATCGCGATGATGAAGCAGGCCATTGGCGATTTCCCGCTCGCCATCGCGAGTGGCATCACCCCTAAAAACGTAAAAAACTATCTCGACGTAGCCGACTGCTTTCTGGTCGCAACCGGGATAAGTGATACGTTTTCAGAGCTTAATCCTGCCCTTGTTCGAGAGTTGGTGCGTAACGTCAGATTATTTGAATTTACCGCTCCGGAAACCCGCCGTGGGCCGGGCTCATCGAAGGCCGTCTCAGTGTGTTTTATTTGCGAGTGGAACCAAGGCCGAAGCGTTCATCTCGAGCTGAGCGTTAAGAAGCTCTTGCGGGAAGCGGGCAGCGAAGTATTGACTTCGTCGGCCGGTTTGAGCCAGGGAGGCGGGATAAATCCGCTGAGGCAGCGTTTTCTGAGAGAGCGGGGCGTGCCCGAGGAAGAGATCACGGCTCATCGGTCTACACGCTTCAGCGGGCAGCACTTGGATACAGACTTGATACTCGTGTCAGAGTTGCAGATGAAGGAGAGGGTACTGCAAGATCACCCTGATTTGAACGGTCGAGTCATGACGGTCCGCGGTTTTTTGAAAGGAATGACGCCGATAGACGAGAGCCTCACGTCCGCCGATGCGCACATCGAGGATGCTGCCGGCCATACCGACGATGAAAAGTTGGCCCTGTACGCGGAGCTGGAGGGCCTCGCTAAACAGATCGCGGATCGACTGTTAGCTGGGACTATCGGTTA
>JBDRDQ010000560.1:0-8485 GCA_043820695.1 Gemmatimonadota bacterium
GGTTGTCGGCAGGCCGAGAGGGTGAGGGCCAAAGCGGCGAAAACCACCGGGGAAGGAGAGACAGAAAGTCGTTTCATTTCGGATCCTCCAAGCCCACGAATGGAGCCACCTGAAGAGGAGGGACTGCCAGAGGAGGTCGAGTTTAAGCTCCGGCGGGCTCGCTGGCCACGATCGGGCCGTCCACACTGGTCCACGAACCGTTTGCTTTCGTACTTTGCCTTCCGATGGCGCCATCGGTGGTCCGGAAGAGGGGCCGACCGGAGCCGGCGCCTATCTCCGATCCCCGGGATCCAGAGAAGGAGCTCTCATGGTGTTCGCGTTTGCCCTAGCCGTTCTGCTTCAAGTCCCTCCCGCGACCCAGGAACTTGCACCCGGGACACGGTATGATCCCGCCATTCCGACTCTCGATGAGGTGGTGGGTCACGACTTCCGTGAGGAGATCACGCCGCCCGCTGGGGTCATCCAGTACATGGAAGCCCTTCATGCTGCGGCTCCTCACCGGACCCGCCTGGTTCGCTACGCCGAGAGCTGGGAGGGGCGTCCCCTGGTCCTGATGGTCATCGGGACCCCTGAGCGCATCGCAGGACTGAACGCCATCAAGGAGGACCTCCAACGCCTGAGTGACCCACGCGGCCTCACCGATGCCGAGACCGAGGCACTCCTGGCCCGCCTCCCCGTCGTCACCATGATCATGCACGCGATTCATGGGAATGAGTCCACTTCCACCGGAGCCGCCATGGCCGAGGTCTACCACCTCCTGGCGGCCCAGGGGGATCCGGATGTGGATCTGGTGCTTCGGGAAAGCCTGGTCCTGATCGAGCCAATGGAGAATCCGGACGGACGGTCCCGGTTCGTGTTCCAGAACGTCCAGGCCCGATCCCGGTGGCCCGATCCGGACACCTGGTCGGCGGAGCACGACGAACCTTGGCCCGGGGGCCGGGGAAACCACTATCTCTTCGACATGAATAGGGACCTGTTCAGACAGAGCCAGCTGGAGACCCGAGGGAAGGTCCGACTCTTCCTTGAATACCGTCCACAGATCGTGGCCGACCTCCACGAGATGGGCGGAAACTCCACCTACTTCTTCCCCCCGACGGCACCTCCGTCGAACCCCCTCTTCATGGCCCTGCAGATTCAGCTGATGGACGTCTTCGGTGCCGACATCGCCTCGGCTTTCGACCAACGTGGCTTCGCCTACTTCAACCGGGACACCTACGACCTCTTTTATCCAGGGTACGTGGACATGTGGCCCATGACCCATGGCGCACTGGGGATGACCTTCGAGCAGGCCTCGCCCCGGGCCCTGGTGCTCCTCCGGTCCGACGGCGACCTCATGACCTACGGGGATGGAGTCACCCACCACTTCACGGCTGCTCTCCAGACCATGGTGACCGCGGCGAAGAACCGGGATCGAATCCTCCGGGACTACCTGGCTTTCCGCCAGGATGGGATTCGGGGAAGCGGCCTCGGGCCGGCCGAGTACATCCTCACAGGTCATGATGCGGGCATGGTGGAGCGCCTGGCCCGGAACTTGGTGCAAAACGGGGTGGAGGTGTTCGAACCCTCGGGGCCGGTGCGGGTCGGGGACCGCAGTCTCCCTCAGGCGGGGACCTTCATCGTGCCACTCACCCAGCCGGCTTCCCGGATGGCTCGGATGCTCCTGGATGCCGATGTGCCCATGAGCGAGGAGTTTCTCCGACGCCAGGAAGAGCTCAGAGCCGACCGTGAAGACACGGAAATCTACGACGTAACAGCCTGGAGCCAGTCACTTCTTTGGGACGTTGAAGTTCTGGAGGCCACGAGGGCGACCGGGGCCCTTGGCAATGCCGTGACGATGGAAGCCGAGCGGGGCTCGGATCGCCTCCCGGCCGCCGAGGTCGGGTACCTTCTCCCCTGGGGCACCAACTCCGCCGGAGCGGTCGCCGAAGCCCTCCGGGAGGGGATTCGCGTTCGGTCCGCCGGTGGGGACTTCGTTCTAGGCGACCGCCACTATGGAGTGGGCACGGCCATCGTGCGCGTATCGGAGAACGGTCCGGAGTTGGCCGAGCGGCTCGGCCGAATCGCCGGTGCCTGGGGTGCGGAGGTGGTCCCCGTGGACGACTCGTACGTCCGGGAAGGCACTTCCCTTGGGAGTGGCCGGGCCCGGGCGCTGAGAGAGCCCAGGGTCCTCCTGGTCTATGACGAGCCCGGTTCGAGCCTCTCGGTGGGGTGGGCCCGGTACGTGCTGGAACAGCGATATGGCCAGCGCACCACCGTGGTAAGGGCAGGGAGCCTGAGTGGCACGGTCCTGGGGGACTATGACGTCATCATTTTCCCGAGCGGCAACTATTCGGGTGTGGTGGGGAGCGGGTTGGTGACCCGCCTCCAGCTTTGGATGCGTGACGGCGGCACCCTGATTACCCTCGGCGAGTCCACGGGTTGGGCTGCCCGGGAGGATGTGGGTCTTTTGGGGGTAACGGTTGAGCGCAAGGGTGGAAGGCCGGAGGGAACCGAACCTCCGAAGGCCGATACCCCAGACCAGCCCATCGAATACCTGGAGGCCATCGAACCCCTTGACGAACGCCCCGAGTACATCTCGGGGGCGATCCTTCGCACCATCCTGGACACCGACCATTGGCTTTCCTCCGGGACGGATGGGGAGATCGGCGTTTTTGCCGAGAGTACCTTGATTCTGTCCCCGATTACCCTGGACGAGGGAAAGAACATCGGGCGATTTGCCCCCTTGGAGGATCTCGTGATGAGCGGAGTGGTGTGGGACGATCTACGTCCCCAGCTGGCCAACAAAGCGTTTTTGGTCCATCAACCGGTGGGGCGGGGGCAGGTTGTAGCTTTCTCCGAAGACCCCAACTACAGAGCCTACACTGAGGCAACCATGCTCCTCTTCATGAACGCGGTTCTCCTCGGTCCGGGGAGGTAGGCCCGCCGAATCGGCATGGGGGACGTCGAGGAGGGCTTCTGTCTTCACGCCCCCCCTGGCCCGAGATACCTCTTGGGTGATTGGGGAGCACTCAACTCTCGCAGAGGAGTCCCTCCCCCCAGCACGACCTCCTGCCGGTCCGTTCCGCCCTTTTCCGATTCGAGCAGGATCGCGACGCGGCGTCCCTGGGGCCCCCGGACCGTCCACGACGCCCGGTACAGGCTCACGAAGGACGACTCCCGGGTCCCGCGCATGAAGGGGAAGCGGACCGTGGGTGGGTCGGCTGTCGTGGCGCCCGTGCCCAGCTCCGAGATCGTCACCCGGTCCGGCTCGGCGACGCCCGCCCGCCGGGCCTGTTCCATGGAGGTATCCAGGTATCCTTCATTGGCCACGGTGGCGGTGACGGTCCACTCGCCAGGGCCCGCACCCGGCTCGACCGACACCTCCTGGATCTTCGCCAGTGGCGTCAGCAAAGCCCGAACCACGGCAAACCGGGCCTGATCCTCCACTACCTTCTGGAGGAAAGGTCCGGGAGGGGGATTCCGGAGCCAGTACCGGGTGAACCCCCCGACCTCCACCTCCCCCAAGGTCGGGTGCCGGTACGCCTTCCATTCGACGAAGCCTTCTCCGGAGAGAGCAGGATCTCCCCGGTGACCGTCCAGCCATGCCAGGGCCGAGGCTTTCACATCCGGTCGGTTGTATCGGCCGGGGATGGCGAAAAGCGGTTTGTCCCTGGGGATGTCGCCCCAGCCCATCTCGTTGACGAAGGGTTCCATGGTCCAGAGCTCGGTGGTGACGGAGAAGAGGCCTTGGTGGACATAGGACCAGTCGATGAACACGCCGTGGCGGACGCCCGGTTGTTCGTCGAAGGGGACGCCGGGGACGATGGTGGTGAAATCGTTGTAGACCGACGCCACAGGATAGGTGGTGATGGCCGTCCCCTTTGCCAGGATGGCGCTGTAGTCCTGGAGATCCTGCGGGGGGAAATCCGTGTCCGGCCTGGCGGCGTAGGGGCGGAGGTGAATGCCCGATGTCGTGTGCCAAGACTCGATCTGGGAGATGTGTGGCTTCGACAGGATGAAGTCCACCAAAACCCGGGCGTTGTGTTCCTGAAGCGGGTAGTCCCCTTCACCTCGGAAACGGCCGTCGGCGGAGGCCCAGTACGCCGGGTAGTTTCGATTCGAGATGAAGCCGGTGACGGGAGCGTCCTCGTCGATATCTCCGTCCCCGTCATTGTCCAAACCCTCGGCCATGACCCGGTAGAAGGGGCCCTCGGTATCCCCGGCTTCCCGTCGAACCATGATCCGAGCTTCAGGGCCATAGCTTTTCCAGTCCCCATCAGGATCCTGAATCCTCATCTCCAGAATCTGGCCGTCCCCGTCGACGTCCTCAGGGCCGTCTTCGCCCATCCGACCGTCTCCGTCGGCATCCCGGGCCCCGGGGGCGCTCTCCGGATCCCAGTCGACCGTCCCCGTCATGGTGGCTTCGGCCCCGTCCGGGTCCCCCCTCTGGACTATGTAGGTCACCCTGGTATCGACCAGGCGGGTTACGTCGGGATCAGCGCCGTACCGGGAAAGGAGGTAGTGGGCGAGGTAGAGGGTCACCTCCCCGCCGGTGACCTCAGAGGCGTGCTGGTTTCCGTCGAAATACACGGCCGGCTTGGAGTCGGGCGCGCCGGAGTCCTGATTCCCGATTTCGATGCACCAGATCTCCTTGGTGCCGGTGGCGCTCTTCCCGATGGAATAGAGCTTGGCCAGGCGAGGATAGGCCGCCGCAAGCGCCTCGAGCTTGGCCGTGGATTCTGCGTACGTGTGATACCGGAAATCATATCCCGACTCCTGGGCTGAGGCAGAGCCCGCCAGGAGGACGGCCATCAGGGGAAGGAGGAAACGAATCTTCATTTGAGCCTCCTAGTGCGATCCGCCTACCAGAATCCTGGCCTGGCCCTGAAGAAGCCTGTTCAGCGCGGCGACGGGTCCATCGATGATGGACTGGAGGGCCCCTTCCCGCAGCCGGATCTCCTCCTCGACTTCCATCAGAACCTGGAGCTGCCCCTCGGTCGGCCGGGCCTGGGCCTGGGTGATGCCCCGGGTGACGAAGCTGAGCTGCTCGGAAAGCCGGGGGTACTGCCGGTATCCCATGCTTGGAGGGGGCCGCCGGAGCTCGTTGTCGAAACCCTCCAGGGCTTCAATGGCCGTGTCGATCTGGGTCCGGATCTCCCCCTCGTTGGCGAGTCCCTTGCCCGCTACGAACCCCCGGAGGCCTTCGATCTGGGCTTGGAGGTCCACCACTGAACCGATCATCCGGTTGAGATCCGACTGAAGGTCCCGGCCCCGGAGGGCCGCTTCGGTTCGGGCTTCGTAGTCGGCTTGCGTGGCCTCCACCGCAGGGTCCCCCCGAAGCTGGAAGTCCTTGGCCAGCTCCTGACCGGCGACCACCAGCGTCGCGGTATAGGTGCCTGGGGCCACCGGTGCGCCACCACCACCACCACCACCACCGCCCCCCCGGCCTCCAAACCCTCCGGCCGATGCGCCAGGGACAGGCTCAGCGCTGGTCCAGTCCAGGTTCCAGATGGCCCGATTGACACCGGCCGTGGCCCGGACGTTGGTGAGTTCACGGACCATCTGCCCCCGGGCATCGGTGATACGGATGGTCACGCCCCCCTCCCCGCGGGCGGGAGCCTCCGCCAGATAGAAGTCGATGTACGCGCCCTCTTGAGGGTTCTCTCCTTCGAAGGTGCTCCGACCGAGGTTCGAGTCCCGGTTCCATGACTCCCAGTCCGTGGCCTCCCGGATGTCGAAGAGGTGAACCTCCTTTTGCATGGCATCGGCCAGCTCCACCAGAGGCTGGACATTGTCCAGAATCCAGGCTCCTACGCCGTGGGTTCCGATGACCAGGTCGTTGTACTGGGGCTGGATCTTGATTCCCCGGACCGAGACCCTGGGGAGGTTGTTCCTGATGTCCACCCAGCTCCGGCCCCTGTCGAGGGACGCGAAGAGGCCCCTGTCCATCCCCAGGAAGAGGAGGTTGGGGTTGGCGGGGTGCTGTCGGATCACCTTCGCGTAGTCATCCTGAGGGAGCCCCGTCGAAAGGTCCCGCCAGCTTCGCCCGTAGTCCGTGGTCTCCCAGACGTGCGGGGTGAAGTCGTCCATCCGGTGGTTGTCCGACACCAGGAAAGCGGTTCCGGCCTCGGTGGGGGAGGCCTCGATGTTCTGAATCCACGCTTCGGCCGGGAGCCCTGGGAGGTTGTCCCTCACGTTGGTCCAGGTCGCGCCGTCATCCCTTGTCACCTGCACGTTCCCGTCGTCGGTCCCCACCCAGATGACGCCGGCCTCCACGGGCGACTCGGCAACCGTGTAGATGGTGGTATGGAACTCGGCCGCGGTGTTGTCGTTGTAGATCTCACCGCCGGAGTCCAGCTGCTTCTCGGGGTCGTCAGTCGTCAGATCAGGACTGATGATGTCCCAGGAGTATCCGTAGTCCCGACTGCGGAAGAGGACGTTTCCTCCCCAATAGACCACGGACGGATCATGGGGGGAGATGTGGATGGGAGCATCCCAGTTGAAGCGGTACCGGGCCTGGCCCATGTTCTGTCCCTGGGAGCCCACCATCCATGGGTGGGGCTCGATGGACCGGGTCTGGCCGGACCGGGTGTCGGTGATGCGGAAGTACCCGCCCTGGGCATTGGAGTAAACCAACCAGGGCTGCCCCGGGACCGGAACCGTGTAGAACCCATCCCCGCCGCTCACGGTGTACCATTCGTCGGCCAGGATGGACCCCCCCCGAGTCATGGAGGGGCCGCACCAGTTTCCATTGTCCTGGAGTCCCCCGCACACCCAGTACGGGTCCCGATCGTCCACGAAGATGTGGTAGAACTGGGAGAGGTCCACGTTCCGCCAGATGTGGAAGTTGACGCCCCCGTCGTAGCTGACCTGGAACCCGCCGTCGCTGCCGGAGAGGACATGGTTTCCGTCGGCCGGATCGATCCAGATGGCCTGGTGGTCACCGTGGACACCTGAAGCGATGCGTTGGAAGGTCTGTCCTCCGTCCGTGGACTTGGAGAGGCCGCCCGCCAGCGCATAGACCGTGTTGGGATGGGAGGGGTCGGTGAAGACGTCGGAGTAGTAGAAGGGCCGGAAGTTCAGATTCCGGTCATCGTTCACCATCCGCCAGCTCTCGCCGTAGTCGTCGGACCGGAAGAGGGTGCCGGCGGTGGGGAACTCGGTGATGAGGTAGACCACGTTGGGGGAGGATTGGGCCACGGCGATTCCCGGCCGGGCCATGGGCTCATCGGGCAGGGTCTCGATCTTCTTCCAGCTATCGCCCCCGTCTCTGGATACGTAAAGGGCCGTCTCCTTTCCACCGTCGTCGAATCGCCAGGGGAGCCGCCGGAAGGTCCACATGCCGGCGTAGACGTTCCGGGGGTTGGAAAGATCCAGATCCAGATCGGCGCATCCCGTGTCCTCGTCGATGAAGAGGACATGGACCCAGCTCTGGCCGCCGTCCTGGGTGCGGAACACACCCCTCTCCTCATTAGGCCCCCACGCACGCCCCATGGCGCAAACCAGGGCTACGTCGGGATTGCGGGGATCCACGACAATCCGCTTGATGTGTTCGGTCTTGTCCAGTCCCAGGTGAGTCCAACTGTCGCCACCGTCCGTGGAGCGCCAGACCCCGAGGCCGTAGGAGATGGAGTTGCGGGGGTCTCCCTCACCCGAACCCAACCAGATCACATTGTGATCCGAGGGGGCTACGGTGAGGGACCCCACGGAAAAGGCCTCCGCGTCCTGCCATTGGCCTTCAAAAGTCACGCCCCCGTTTACCGTCTTCCACACGCCGCCGTCAGCTCCTCCCACCCAGTAGGTGGAGGGATCACCCGGAATCCCGACGATGGCCGAGACCCGACCGCCGACGTTGGCCGGCCCGATGTGACGGAACTCCAAACCGGCTATCGCCGCCTGGATCGCGTCGGGGGTCTGCCCTTCGAGAGAGGTAGGGAAGGGGCCTACCAGAAGGATGGGCAGGAGGGCGAGAAGCCAGATAGGCCGGCGGATCCAAGTCGGGACGGGAGAGTGCATGGTCGCGCGTCCTTCCGAAGTCGGGGGTTGAGGTTTGGTGGGCGAATGTACCGGGCGCCGTGAAGAGTTGCCATCCCTGGCCGCGCGGAGAGGGGCCGTTCCTCGCCCTGGGTCGGGGTGCGGTCCCCTCCCTGTGACGGATCGCGGTCCCATGGGTCCCCGGGCCGGTGCCCACTACGGTCCATTGCGAAAGGACGGTATCCAACGTTCATTTCCTCTTGGGTGCCGATTCGGCTTCTCGGCTGCCCTATCCCCGAAGAGGAGTTACTTCATGGTCATCGGTTCCAAGGACCGGCGTTTTTATTCACTTGATCTCTTGGGTGCGGCCCTTCTGTTTCTTGCTGCCGCCCTAGCTGTCGCCTCCTGCTCTGTTCAGCCCGGGCCCTCCCGAGGTGATGAGGACCTCGCCTCGTTCATCCGGTCGAACTACGACAAGGAGGAAGTCAGTATTCCCATGCGGGATGGAGCCCATCTCTTCACGGCCATCTAC
>JBDRDQ010000561.1:0-2659 GCA_043820695.1 Gemmatimonadota bacterium
TCCAGGGGTGCATACGTGGCCACTTTCTGCATGTCCACGATGTCCCTCAGGTGCCACCAGCCCCCGAGCCAGGGGCTGGGGAAGGTGACCTGTTCGGCATATTCGGGGAACTGGCGGGATCCGCCGAGCTGGTCGGGGTGGATGAAGATGGGCGTGGCGAGTCGGGCGCTGGCCCCTTCCGTAAGCATCCCGGCGATGTTGTGGAACGGCGTGATCCAATGGAAACCGAAGTGGCCCCAGCCCGAGTAGATGGCAGCCCCGATCGCCCCTTTCAGATCGGCCTCGTCCATCTTGTAACCGATATGGGCGCCGTACCACGACATCTCCCGCCAAACCAAAGGATCGGCCTCGGGCCGGACAGGTTCAGCGTACGGCGGGATGGCCATCCGAGCGGTGTAGGAACCCATCTGGTGATGGTCGATGAAGCCTTGGGGAGTCCACTCTCTGAACAGGATCTCGGCTCCATACCCCGACTCCACCGTGGCCGTCATGAAAGCGTCGCGGTTGTTGTCGTGGCCGATGTAGTGGTGATAAAGGACCGGAAGGCTCGTCCCTTCGTACTCGGTGCCCACCCACTGGTTGTACCAATCCACGATCATGATCTCCCCGTCCGGATTGAGGCAGGGAATCATTATGGCGATGGTGTTGTCGAGGATCTCCCTGATCCCCTCGTCGTTCCGGGTGGCGAACTCCCAGGTGACCTCCGCGATGCCCTGGCTGGCGGCGACCTCCGAGGCGTGGAGCCCGTAGGACTGGACGAATACCACCTTCCCGTTCTCGATGGCGTTGTCGATCTCCGCCTGTGAATGGCCCCTTGGGTCCTGGAGAATGGCGTTCAGCCGCTTCAGCTCGTCCAAGTTCGCCAGGTTCTCGGGGGATGAGATGAAAATGGACAGAAACGGGTTCCCGAGGGTGCTCTCACCCATGTGAACCACCTGAATGCGGTCGCTCCGCTCATCCAGCAAGTCGTAGTACTCCACGAGCTTGTCCCACCGAGCAAGTTTCCGGTCGGCTCCCATCTGAAACCCGAAGAACTCCTCCGGCGAGGGGATCTCCTGGGCGTGGCCCCACGCCGGAAGCGTGAAGGTGATGGCCAGGAGGAGGACAAAGAGACGAAGAACGGAACGATGCGGTTTCATGGGACCCTCCGAGATTGTCGGCTGTCGAGTAGGAACAGCCTAGAGGGGAGGGTCAGGCCGGGGCAAGAGAGGGCCGCATGGGCCACTGAAGAATCACCCTAAAACCCACGTAGCCTTTGGTAAAGCTACCGGCTACTTTTCCGCCCCGGTGAGCCCCTGGGCGGCCGCACCTTCCCCATGATCGGGGCGGCCTATTTCAATCCCACTGCCTACGGTGACCTCACAGGCCTGAACCATCTCGTCTGGCTCCTCAGCCACCTCCTGGCCGACATGAAGTTCATGTCGATCTTCAGCATGCTTTTCGGCGCTGGGATCGTCCTCATGGCGGAGCGGCTCGAGGCCAAGGGTAGAAAACCAGCAGCGGTACACTACCGGCGCACCCTCATCCTACTCCTCTTCGGCATAGCCCACGCCTGGCTCATCTGGACCGGGGACATCCTCTACTCCTACGCCGTGTGCGCCCTCCTGGTCTACCTGTTTCGGAAGAAGCAGCCGAAGACCCTCATCATCCTGGGAGTCGCCTCCATCGCGGTGGCCTCGGCCTTGAGCCTCATGGGACAGTTTACCATGCCCATGTGGCCGGAAGAATCCCTCGCCGGCGTGGCCAAGTTCTGGGCCCCGCTACAGGAGCAGGTGGTAGCGGAGTTGGAGGCCTACCGGGGAGGGTGGGGCGCCCAAAACCAACACCGCTTCATGATGGCGCTCCAGATGCAGACCGGATCGTTCCTCTTCAACATCTCCTGGCGGGCCGGAGGCTTGATGCTGGTGGGCATGGGACTCTACAAGCTGGGTGTCTTCAGCGCGGCTCTACCCGCCCGTACCTACAAGAAGATGATACTGGCTGGCCTGATCGTTGGGTTTCCGCTGATCATCGCGGGGGTCTGGTACCACGAGGCCACGGACTGGGCCCTGGAGGTGGGCTTCTTAGGAGGCATGCAGTTCAACTACTGGGGCAGCCTCCTGGTGGCCCTGGGATGGGTGGGGGTGGTGATGCTCTTCTGCCAGGGATGGTCCGGGAGCCGGCTCTACCGGTCTTTGGCCGCCACGGGCCAGATGGCGCTCTCCAACTACCTGATGCAGACACTCATCTGCACCACCCTCTTCTACGGTCACGGCTTTGGCCTATACGGGAGGGTGGAGCGGACCGGGCAGATCCTCATCGTCTTCGCCGTCTGGGCCGTTCAGCTCCTCTGGTCGCCCTGGTGGATGGCTCGGTTCAGGTTCGGGCCTTTTGAATGGTTGTGGAGGTCTCTGACGTATTGGAGACTACAGCCCATGAGGAGGTGAGATGGACCCGCTTCGCGAAGGAATCGTGCAACTTGCGGACAAGGCGTCTCTCCGCATCCAGAAAGCCTGCCAGACCTTAGGTTTTCTCCCTTACAGGGTTCTTGTCCAGGGGAGCCTTCTGGACCATCAAACAATCTCTGGCGGCCGTAACCCAGTACCTTTCCGGCCAAAACCAAGGGCTCGCGGAAATCACCAGGGACCATCGGGGACGGAGGGTCCTGAGCCTGGACAAT
>JBDRDQ010000562.1:0-3151 GCA_043820695.1 Gemmatimonadota bacterium
CCGGCAGGAGCTCCGCCAGATATGGGTCACGGCCGCCAAGTGGGACAATATACCTCCCGACAGTAAATTCGTGATGTTCTCGAACGAAAACCCCTTCCTGGGGGAGTACAACCGCCTATCGAGCGAGATCTCGCGCCTGCACGGCCAGCTAGAGGAGCTGGCAAAAGGGGAGGTGCCCGCCCATGGTTCCCTTCATGTCAAGATGTTCCAGGAGGGGAAGAAGCTCAAGCGTGAGGGGAAGCAGTGGTGGGAATACCCCAACTGGCAGCAATTGAAGCGCATCGAGCAGGACTGGCTACAGGCCGGGTGGCACGGGCTCAAGAGCCTGGATGACCTGAATGAATACCGCCAGAGGCGCAAGGCCCGCGTGCTCGAGGGGGACATAGAGGCGTATCGCGAGGTCGAGGCCGAGAGCGGCGCCATGCTGAAACCGGGGAAGGAGCTGGAGTCCCGCACCCTGTGGGACCGGGCCATGGCCCTGCTCAAGAAAAACCGCAAGAAGGCGGACACCTACGACCGCCTGTTCATCTATGAGCTGGGCTCGGATATAGAACCGCAGCTGGCCATACAGATGAACAAGGACCTGGACGCCTATCCCCTGTTTGACGCCCTCGCCATGTGGGTGCAGCCGGTCGACAACGCCCTGACCGCCTATGACCCGCGCATACACCGGATCGCCGAGGTGATCATCAGGCAGTACGAGCTCGATCTGAGGGCCTCTACCATACCCAGGCTGGCCGCCATGATGCCGGCCACCGCCAAACCCAGGGGCTGGACCTTCCCGGAAGACCGGCCGGAACGGGTACCCCAGGAACCCCATAGCACCAACCTGCCCGGTTCTCTCACCCCGATCAACCCGCCGCCGCAGGAGCCCCCGCCGTTCCAGCGGGAGTACATGGCCGGCCAGAAGCCCCTGAAGGACTGCGTCATGCAGCCGGACGGGACGTGCTCCCTGATCGGCGACAGCCCCGAGTATATCGCCCAGACCATCGCCAGGGACGGGCTTATGGAGAAGATGGATGAAGTATTCCCGGACCTCATCGCTAAGAGCAGGGGGAAATAGGTGGACCACGTAGTAGAGCCCATGGTGCTCCGCCGGTACCCCAAACGGGGGGTACTCACGCGGCACAAGGGGTGGCTGATCGATGTTTCCTTCGACCTTGAGGGGTGGGATATGTCCGCCGGACACCCGCCCAAGTTAAGGATAAAGGAGGTCGAGAAGGGTGAAATCGGGGACTATGACGAGGCCCTGGCGCAGGCGACCAGGGTTCTCTACGCCCTGATTGACTCCCCCGAAGAGCTGCCCCCGGCGCTCTGGGAGGGTGAGGGGGAGCCCCCTGATCATGATCGGCCGGAACGCCCCGAAAAGCCCCCCGAAAGGCCCCCGACGAAACCCCCGGGTGGTGCCCGGGCTTACCCGCTCTCCATGACCATGGGCGAGTACGAGCGCGACTGGAAGCCGGAGGGCTGGAAGTTGATTATGATCGGCCCGACCGCCACCTGGAGACAGGAGTGGGGGATGTGGGAAGCCATCCGGGACATCGTCCAGAACGCCCTGGACGAGACCGAGTCATACCAGTACGGCTATGACGAAAGCGGGCTGTGGATCGCCGACAGCGGCAAGGGGGTGGGCGTAGCCGACTTCCTCCTGGGCCCCCCCAAGCTCAAGGACGAGTGGGCCCGGGGCAAGTTCGGTGAGGGGATGAAGATCGCCGCCCTGGCCCTGGTGCGCGCCGGCATCCCGGTGGTCATCCAGACGGTGGGCCGCGAGGTCCGCGTCCTCTTCATCGAGCAGGAGATTAACGGGCATGTCCAGTCCCTGGGCGCCATCTGGCATGAGGACGGCACCGCCATAGGCACCATCTTTCGCCTGATCGGCTATACCGAGACGGCCTATGCCTCCCGGTTCACCATCAACCTGCCCGACAATGCCATCCTTTTCCGGGCACTGTCCACCATCTCCCGGCCGGTGCAGCAGTACAACCTGCTGATCGATCCTACCAAAACAAACGGGCCCTCTATTTTTGCGCGGGACATCTGGATGAGAAGCATCAACTCGAAATGGTCCTACAACCTGTGGGGCTTCGACATGTCGCCCGACCGGCACGGGCCGAAGAACGAATACCAGCTCTGGGAAAACGTCTCACAGATCTGGGCGCAGGTCGACGATGTCGCCCTCATGGAGGAATTCCTGGGCGTCATGCGGGAGTCGATGGATGACCACTACGACGAGTACAAAAACCTCTCCATGAACCAGCACTACCTCGATTACATCCGCCATCATGGTGACCACTCCCTCTTCGACACGTTCAAGCAGAACGCGGGGCTCTGGCGAGAGGCCTGGGCCAACGCCTTCGGCCAGAACGCGGTGCTGGGGACCAACGCTATGCTGAACGGCCTCACCCGTCACCTGGGCTACGAGCCGGTGGGGCTGGTGTACAGTATAACCGATATATTCGGCGGCGTGATCAAGACCGACATGAGCCTGCTGGAGGAATCCCAGGTCAGGCTCAGCGAGGCGGAGATCATCCCCGACGAGCAGCTCGAACCCAAGCAGAGGTCGATCCTGAGGGCGTGCCGGATATTGGCCAAACTGCTCACCTCCGGCGTGCGGGGAGTGTATGCGGCGCACCTCCCTGCCGCCTCGGACATGGTGACCACCAGCGGGCTTTACAGCAAGTCCACACAGGGGATATACCTCTCGATGGGCTCGCTCGCCTCGGGGCGCAGCGGCTTTCACACACTGATACACGAGGTGGCCCACCACACCAGCGGGGCGGATGATGCCGACCCGAGGCACTTGGAGGCAATCTCCGAGCTGGGGGTGGAGGCCATATACAGAGCGGTGCGCGGCGATCTCCGGGACGCTTTCGACGATGATTTCTCATGGTGGTAAGGGATTACTAAAAGGGAGGACGTCAATGTTTACCGATGATCAATTCTATGACATGTACCTGGCCGGCCAGATCAATTACTGGGACTACGCGTTCCTGAGCGCCATCATCAATGTAAACTACACGGTGGCCTATGCCATCACCTATGCTGATACCGCCGCGCCCGGAGGGGTTATTACCCCGAGGGGGAGGGCGCTGGCGGTCCAGATCCTCACCGAGCAGGGCAGGACAGATCAGATCAGTGACCTGCCCGGCGG
>JBDRDQ010000563.1:0-4557 GCA_043820695.1 Gemmatimonadota bacterium
CCGATTAGGCGTTGGCGAGGAACCGGTCCGGATCGAAGGCCTGGTTCCGTTTGAGCATGAAGTAGACGGTACGACCGATCTTGTGGGCGAGAATACTGAGCGCCTTGCCGTTGCCGAACTTTCGCTTGAGACGGCTGTGGAGCTGCTTGCATTCAGGGAAATGGCTGAGGACGGTGACGGCGGCCTCACCGAAAGCCCACTTGAGATGAGCGTTGCCGATCTTGGGACCTGATGACCAGGTCCTTTTGCTGGCGGACGACTTCTCGCATTTGATGAGGCGAGCATAGGAAGCGAAGCGCTGGACGGAGTCGAAGCGGCTGATGTCGTGGATCTCATAGAGGAATGTGAAGGACAGGACCTTGCCGATGCCGGGAATGGTGTTTAGGCAGAGTAGGGCGTTGGGATCTTGGATGCGAGCTTGGGCGAGGACGGTCTTCTCGAGGTCCCGAATCAGGGTGTCATAGGTCTCGCAGAGAGCCAGGTCGGCCTCGACGGTCTTATGGACGATGGGATCAGCGAAGGCATCAGGGATGGGTGCCCGCTGGCACTTGTAGACAAAGAGGCCCGGAGGTCGGGGCAGGTTGTACTGGTGGAACGTGTTCTGGATGTGGGCGGTGAGTTGGCCCCGCTTGCGGACGAAATAGGTCCGTCTGCGGAGCAGATCACGGGTGGGCCTCATCTTGGCCGGATAGGCGTAGGCTTGGGGCAGAAGGCCTCCCCTGAGGAGGCTGGCAGTCTTGAGAGAGTCGATCTTGTCGTTCTTGGCCTTGGCCCCGTGGATGGCCCGCATGTAGAGGGCGTGGCCGAGAACGAAGTGGATGTCATGTTCGGCGCAGAGGTCAGCGAGCCAGTACCAGTTGAAGATGCACTCGGAGGCAACGACCAGGTCATCCCTGAAAGGCTCGACGGTTTCGAGGAAGATCTGCCGGTCGCAGGGGAGGTTCTTGTGAAGCAAGACGTTGCCTTCGGCGTCCAGAACGCACAGATAGAGGGTGCGGGCATGAAGGTCGATCCCGCAGTAATGCTGATGCTGGCCGGTATAGAATCGCATGGGTCCTCTCCTGGGTTGGATGTGAGGTCGTGCTCTACATCGTGCCTACCGACTTCGCGGTAGGTCCAGGAGGGGGCCTGTATCAATATCAGCGGTCATGCCGCACACTCGGCTTCGCCTCACGGCCCTGCGCCGGTAGACGGTTGCGGTTTAGGAAGTACCGTACAGCGGGGCGGCTCCGGGTCACGGCCTACGGCCGTTCCGGCAGCCCGCGAGGCGTTAAGCGAAATGGAGTCTGAGAAAAGGGATGGGGTTAGCGAGGGAGAGTATGCTCTCTGAGCCAGGAAGCGAGGTCCGGTTCGTCAAGTTCGCCGCTGGCCAGGGCCAAGATCAATGCAACAACCTCTTCCTCTTCAGCATCGACTCTTAAGCCATTCAGGCCGAGAAAGAGATATATGGCCTGGAACGCGACACGCTTATTGCCGTCGACAAAGGGGTGGTTTTTCGCAATCCTAAACCCATAAGAGGAGGCCAGGTCACAGAGGTCTGAGCCAGATTCGTAGGCGAACCGATTTCGGGGCCGATTGAGGGCGGAATCCAGAAGGCCCCGGTCCCTCAGCCCAGGAGATCCACCGTGCTCCTTGATCTGATCTGCGTGCACGGCGAGGACTACGGTCATCGAGAGCCAGCGGGGCTCCCTCACTTTGCGAGTTCCCGCATGGCGTTGCGGTACCGCTTAGCCCCCTCGGCGTAGATCTCCATGGCCTCGGCGAAGTCGGGATCGAAGGGCGTGATTAGGATTCCTTCTTCGGTCTCCACGAGATGGACTCGATCACCCTCGGCTAGCCGAAATCGTTCTAGCATGGCTTTGGGAATGGTGGCGCCCGCGGAGTTCCCGATGGCTCGGATGGTGGTTTGCTTGGTCATGTCTCGATCTTTCATTGATGATGTTATCACAAAAGTAATAACTTCGACCTTCAACCGGAAGGGGCATGGTCTGGGACGCAGGCGGGTTCGCCACCACGCCGTGCTCCGAAATACCTGGATCTCGGTCTTTTCATTGGTGAGGAGTCCGATGTTCCTGGCAGGAGACTCGGGTACGGTCAGGCGCCTCTGGTGGTGGGCTCGATCAGCGGGACGGGGATAGGAAAAGACCTGCTGGAGCTCTGTGGGAGAGCTTTCCCGTTGGCGGCGCAAAGGATCCCGGGGTTGCAGATGGTCCTGGTCTGCGGGACCATCACTCTCGAATTGACCGCTCTCCGGCGGCCCTTCCTCTTCTTCCCTATCGAAGGTCATTCGGAACAAGAGGTTCACGTTGCAGGGCGCCTCGCCAGACACGGCGCCGGAATGAGGATGGCATGCTCAGCAACCTCGGCTGAAGGCCTTGCGGCTGCGATCATCGGAAACCTGGGTCTCGAGGCTCGTTAACCACCCATCCCAGCGGAAGGGGCGAAGGTGGCAGCGAGACTTATCGGAGATCTTCTTCGGGTACGACCAGCCTGAACTCGATGTAATGGGGTCGGGTGTCACCGTAGCCCTCGTCCAGCTTGGAGAGGATCCGCTCTGACATTGCAGTGTAGTAAATCTGGTTCAGCAATCCTGTTGCCCACCGTCTACAGAGGTGTCCGATGAAGGGGTATATGAAACTCGGCCTTGGACTCGTTGGGGTTTTGGTGCTTGGCGCGGTTGTCTTTTTCGGCATGATGGTCGCGACCGATCCTGGAGACAACCTCCGGCTGGTCGAGTCGAGTCTCAGCTCTGGCCCGTCCGGAATCCGTCTGGTGACCGGCGCCATCCGAAACGAAACCGATGGCTCCTACTTCCATGTTCAGATGGAGATCGATTTCCTGGACTCGGAGGAAAATGTTGTCGGAAGCACCGTCGTGGAAAGATCCGATCTCGGTTCCGGGGAGACATGGGACTTCGAGGTACCGATCCTCGCGGAGGTCGTGGTCGGTGCTCGAATGAAAAACCTTACCTGCAGCAAGACCGAAGGCCCGCCTGATCCTCGTGCCTGCTATATCCCCCCGACCCTTATCTCACTTTCGGGACAATAGCGGGGAATTGCAGGTCGCCGACTTCCTCGCGGACGAGCGGCCCACTACTTTCGACCTCGCGGACGAGCGGCCCACCACTTTCGACCCCGCGGACGAGCGGCCCACCACTTTCGACCTCGCGGACGAGCGGCCCACCACTTTCGACCTCGGGGTTGGGACGGGCAGCTTGGCGTGATGTGGCGAAAGGACCTTTTTGCGGTTCTGGTTTCCCCTAAATATCATGAAATCGTTTGGTCCAAAACCAAGAAGGAGGTTTACCAGATGAAAGCCCTGTTTTCCTTGCTAGGGCTGACGCTCGTCCTTGTTGCTTGCGTCTCCGTGAACAAGTCGATCCTCGAACGGTCCTTCATGTCGGCACCGGTTCCGAAAGAAGCAGTCCACGTCTACCTCGCGGGTGATGAGGTCCCTGAGCACACGCGTATTGCCATTCTCAACGCGAAAGGGGATGTGGATCTGACCGATGAGGGCCAGATGATCGACAAGCTTCGGGAGGAAGCGGGGAAACTCGGCGCTAACGCCATCGTCATGGGTGAGCTGGCAGACCCGGGCACCGGAGCAAAGGTGGCCCAGGCCATTCTCGGCACCTCGGCAAATCGGAAGACCCAGGCTATCGCCATTTTTGTGCCATCCCTCAGGAAGGGCTGACCGAGCCGATTCTAGATTCGGGCCTGCAAGGTGTAGAGGTGATGGTACCGTCCGCGGCGGGCCATGAGCTCGTCGTGGCGCCCTCTCTCCACGATCTCCCCGTCTTCCACCACCAGGATCAGGTCGGCTCGCTGGATGGTGGAGAGGCGGTGGGCGATGACCAGGGTGGTTCGGCCCCGCAATAGCCCCTGGAGGCTGCTCTGGATGAGAGCCTCGCTTTCGGTGTCCAAGCTGGACGTGGCTTCGTCCAGGATCAGGATTCTGGGGTTCGCCAGGATGGCCCTGGCAATGGTCACCCGCTGTCGCTGACCCCCCGACAACTTCACCCCTCGGTCCCCGATGATGGTCTCCATGCCATCCGGAAAACGGTCCGTGAACTCCAGGACGTGGGCTCTGGAGGCCGCGTCCCGGAGTTCCTCGTCGGTAGCGCTCGCCCGGGCAAAGAGGAGGTTCTCCCGGATCGTGCCGTCGAAAAGAAAGTCGTTCTGGAGGACCAAACCCAACTGTTCCCGGAAACTGGACAGGAACACGGTCCGCAGGTCGATCCCGTCCACCATAACCCGACCCTCATCCGGCTCCAGACAAGTGGCCGCCAGACCGGCGATGGTGGTCTTCCCAGATCCGGAGCTGCCCACCAGGGCGATGACGGTTCCCGGTTCGGCCTCGAAGGAGATGCTCTTCAGGACCGGTTTGTCCTCGTCGTAGCGGAAGTGGACCTTTTCAAAGACCAGATGGCCGTCAATGGGAGG
The DNA here is from genome assembly GCA_043820695.1 of Gemmatimonadota bacterium. Lineage (GTDB taxonomy): Bacteria > Gemmatimonadota > Gemmatimonadetes > Longimicrobiales > Gaopeijiaceae > JABDNZ01. Next base: position 4,443 of record JBDRDQ010000563.1, read on the forward strand.
CATGGGGACGGTGCGGAGGGGATCGTCGTCCTCCTTCGGCCAGGAGAGGAGCTCGGCGGTCCGGTCCAGTCCGGCGAAAGCCTCGGTCATCTGGGTGCCGATGTTGGCCATCTGG
>JBDRDQ010000564.1:0-6271 GCA_043820695.1 Gemmatimonadota bacterium
CTGCCCCACTCCACTTCAGGAGAAGGCCTTCCAGTTGCTTGGCGTCTCGTTCCGGATGTAGCCAGTACACCGCACCCGGCGATCTACGAAAAAGCTAGGTGCGGTACGGTGTTTCTGAGGTTCCGGTGAAGGTAACTTCCGCTTAGACCTTCTGGCGGCCAGCGAGGCGTTTCCGTACAACTACCTCCCGACATACGAAGGGTGGTTTGTGGTTCGGTTCATGAGGCCTGAGGACCGCCAGGTGGCTTTCGACGCCTTTACGCGCCGGATGGAAGAGGGCGGCTCAGATTTGTCTTGCTCCAACCCGAACGTCGTAGGGTACTGCCTGAGGAAGGCCGTCCATGAATCCGAGGTGGGATCTGCAGAAGAAGCCCTGATCTATTGGGATTCCCTGCGAGCCTTTCTCCCTCAGGAGAACGCTCCCACCCAGATGCCTTGGGTCCTCAGCCAGGTGCTGATCTACATGAATGCGGGTGAGAAAGAGAGTGCTATCGAAACCGCCCGGGCGGCGGTCAAGCGTGCGGCGCCCGAGGGATGCGGAGGCTACGGCGGCGTCCACCCTTGCCAGATGCTGGCCAGGGCTTTGGCTCACTTCGGAGAGCACGACGAAGCCATCGACCTCCTGGAGAAGATGCTTCCGGCCCCCTCCTGGCTCACGGTCAACCTCCTGAAGATTGATCCCGTCTGGGATCCCCTTCGGGACCACCCCAGGTTTCAGGCCCTCCTCGAGAAATATGCGGACGACGTGGAGCACTGAGACGTGGAACGCTCCTGACCAGTGCTCGGGCTCTTCCCTTCCCATCCAAGCTCGGCAGAGAATCAAGTCAATGGATCGGCTCGGCCATCCAGATCCCTGTCCCCGCCCACCTGCTCGGGATTCATGTAGGAGGGGGTGTCCAGGGAAATGCCGCTTCCTGTGGGCTTCGTCTCCTCCGCTACCTCCCGAGCGATCTGCAATGCACCCGGCATGGGAAGCTGCACCTCCCGGTCGGGGCGGTAGGCGAGGGACTCTCTGTCCACGAAGGGCATGACGTAGAAAAGGAACCGGTCGGCCCCGATGGCGTCGGCCAGGTCGGGGCGTAGGACCTTGACGGCTACGGTCCGGTCGTGCTTCAGGTCCCGGGCCCGGTACACCGTGGCCATGCCGCCCGAGTCGATCTCGGCCTCGACCTGGTAGCGGTCGGCCAGGGCGGCTGTAAGGCGGTCGGGGTTCATGCCGTCTTCACCCCTTGGGCCTCAGAAATTCCTCGAAGGGCGGATAGCCCCTCAACGTCTCGAAATCCATTTCGGTGTGAAGGTCGATGGAATAGGCCCATCCCTCCCGATAAGCTTGCCGGAGAAGAAGAACCGCTTGCTCCTTCTCCCCCAACAAGGCATGGATGCGCGCCCGTTCATAGGTGACCCTTCCCCTATGGTAGGGGATCTCCATGGCTGCGAGACGTTCGGCGATGGCGACAGCCTCTTCCCGTTCACCAATCCGGGCCAATAGCGCTCCCAGGTCGGCGAGGTGGCGGTCGTTCGCTGGATCCTCATGAACCAGTACCTCCGCGATTGCCTGGGCCTCATCCCAACGCTGCAGGAGACAGAGGATCTCAGCCAGACTGCGGCGGTACGACAAGGTCTGTTGCACTGAATCAGGGCGTCCCCGAAGGTAGGCGAGGGCTCTTTCATAGAAGGCGATGGCCCCCTCAGGGTTTCCGTGCCGGCGAAGCTCCATCCCAGCGATTTGGGCAGCCTGAGCCGGCGACGCATCTTTCCGAACCGCCTCGTCCACGAGGTTACTCACCTCCCGGACTTTCCCCAAGGCTGCTCTTGCCCGGATTTCGGCCTGCAGGAGTCGGGCATTGTCTGGATGCAGCTCCCGCCCTCGCCGGGCCTCCCTCAATTCCCGACCATGGTCACTTAGGGCATGAAGGACATCGGCAAGCGAACTCCAATAACCCACCCCCTTCTGCACCCAAGGCAGGTCTGGATCCAGGATGGAAAGAGCCTCCAGGGCCTCCCTCGGCCGGTTCGTCCTCAGGGCTTCATTGCTCCAGAGCCAAATCCACATTGGATCGCCGTAATTTTCGTTCTTCGTGTTGAGGTACGCGCCCTCCCGATCCCCGTCCAGGGTGGCCCGGAGCCATCGGGCTTGGGTTTGATTCCCGGAAGCCAGAAGGTAAGGGGATTCGTCGACCTCCTTGAGGATTGAGTCGGCCGCGGAATAAGCTCCTAGGTTGAAGTAAAGGACAGCCTCCGAGACTTTGGCCGGAGCAAAGGTCGGGTCCAACCGATTGGCGTTCTGACAGTGTGTCAGGCTCTCCTCGAGGTCGCCGCGGACATAAGCGTCTGCACAAGCCTTCCATTCTTCCCAAGCCGAGAAAGAAGACGGAGTGGAAAAGCGACGGGAGGTTTCTTCCCCGGCCACCCCCCAGAACTCATCCAGGTGCCGAGCGAGGGCGGCCGATAGTGTTTCACACAGCCTCTCGGGCCCTCTCCCCTCGCCAGGGTTCTCCCGAGGCACACCCACCAGGGGCAGCTGCTGAGCACCCCCGAAATCCCCCACCTCTCGGAACCCCGTTTGGAGCCGGATGCTGTCGATCCCGGCAAGAATCGACCCTTCCACAATAATCCCAGCCCCGAATCGCTCCGCCAAAGCGCCAGGAAGATCGAGGCCGGGGTCCGCTGATCCTCCTTCGAGAGTCCCCTCCCACCAGCCGAAGGTCCTTTCAGGTGGGACCACATCTACGATGCCGGACTGATCAAGACAGACGGCCGTGGCAGCGGTCACCGTGCGCGCGAAGCCGTCCAGAGCGGCCTCGTCGGTCCGATTCGAGAACGGGACCACGACCACGCGATCCCTGGCGAGCTCCGGCCCTTCCGGTTTCCGCTGTGACGCGATCACCCCTACCGCCACCAATGCCAGCACGATGGCGACGACGACGATCATCCCACGGGCCCGCCCCAAGGGGATCCGGGCCAGGAGCGGCAGCGTCGCCCCGGCGAGCGCCTTCTCGAACTCCCCCATGGTCCGGAAGCGGTCCGCCGGGGCCTTGGCCATGGCCCGGTGAACGGCCTTGGCCACCCCCTTGGGGACCGTCGTCCTGGCCTGGGTGATCGAAGGCGGATCCACGGCCAGGTGCTGGCGCAGGACCGTCTGGATGTCGGACCCCTCGAAGGGGGCACGCCCCGCTAGCATCTCGTAGAGCACGCAGGCCAGCGCGTACTGGTCGCTCCGGCCGTCCACGTCCTTGTCTCCGGTGACCTGCTCCGGGCTCATGTAGGAGGGGGTGCCCAGCGACATGCCAAGCCCCGTGAGCTTGGTCTCCTGCACCCCCGCCTTGGCCTGGGCGATGCCGAAGTCGGCCAGCAGGGCGTGGCCACGCTCCAGCAGGATGTTGCCGGGTTTGATATCCCGGTGGATCACGCCCTTGTCATGCGAGTAGGCCAGGGCCTCGGCCACCTCCCGGGCGATCTGAACGGCGTCCTCCACCGGGAGCTGGCCCTCTCGCCCCAGCCGATCCGCCAGCGACTCCCCTTCCACGAAGGGCATGACGTAGAAGAGGAAGCCTTCGGCCTCGCCGGAGTCATGCAGCGGGAGGATGTGAGGGTGGGAGAGGTTGGCGGTGGTGCGGATCTCCCTCAGGAAGCGGTCGGCGCCGATGGCCTCGGCCAGGTCGGGCCGGAGGACCTTGATGGCTACGGTTCGGTCGTGCTTCAGGTCCCGGGCCCGGTACACCGTGGCCATGCCACCCGTGTCGATCTCGGCCTCGACCTGGTAGCGGTCGGCCAGGGCGGCTGTCAGGCGGTCGGGGTCCACGGCGTCTTCACCCCTTGGGCCTCAGAAATTCCTCGAAGGGCGGATAGCCCCGGAGAGGTTTCAGAGACGGGTCCGCGTGGAGGTTGATGGAATACCGCCATCCCTCCTGGAAGGCCTGTTCCAGGAGTTCGACCGCCCGGTCCTTTTCACCCAGAGCAGCGGCGATACAGGCCCGATTATGGGTCGTGCCTTCCCCCATGGCCGCGAGCCGTTGATCGATCCCTTGGGCTTCAGCTCGTTGGCCCTTCTGTGCCGCGGTGCCTCCAAGAAAGGCGAGGAAGAGCTGGTTGGACGGATTCCGGCTGACCAGCTCCTCGGCTACCACCTGGGCCTCATCCCACCGCTCCAGGTGGCTGAGGAAAGAAAACAGGTTGACCAGGTATTGAGGGGAATCCCGTTCCTCGACCGGACGTTCCTCCAGGTAGGCCAGGCCCCTCTCGTAGAAGGTTCGGGCCGCCTCTGAGTGGCCGTGGGCATCGAGTTCCTCGCCAGCGATTCTCATCGCCGGAATTGGTGACCAGTTCTTTTGGATGGCTTCTGCTACCAACTCCTCCGCCTGCCTGATCTGACCTCGGGCTGCCCTTGCCCGGATCTCGTTGATCAGGAACCACTGGTGGTCCGGAAATAGCTCGCGGAAGCGTCGAACCTCCCGGAGTTCCCGTCGGTGTTCACCCAGCATGTGAAGGGCCCAGGCGATTCTGTCCCCGAGGTACCTCCAATGGCCGGCAACGATCAGGTCCGCCGATGCTGGGTCGAGGGCAATCATGGACTCCAAGGCCTCCCGGGGCCGGTTCATTCCCAGGGCGTGCCACCCGAAGGAGAGAACCCAGAGTGGGGTGGGGGACCGTTCGCTCGCCTCCTTGTTGATCCGGTACCCGGCTTCCCAATCACCGTCAAGGTCGGCCCTGATAGCCTTCCACGACAAGCTCTCCATGGGGATCATCGGGTCCAGGAGGCCTTCGGTCTCGTCGAGAAGGGAGTCAGCCTCTCGGACGTTGCCGAGATACATGTGCGCCTGGGCCAGAAGGATCTTCGCCATGAGAAAAGTGGAGTCCAGCTCCAGAGTCCGCTCAAGACTCAGCCGGGCACCCTCCATCTCTCCGCGCCCCCAAGCCTCCCAGGCGCCATCGAACGCGTCTTTGACGGCCAGGGAATGGGGAGGTTTGGTGGTCGTGGAGTCGGTCCAATTCACCTCATGGAACCATGCGACGGCGGCGGCCACTCTCTCCGTCATCGTCTCGATCGCCCCCCCGACCCCAGCCTGGTCCGAAGATGCCACCACCGCATCGACCGGCACGATCAGGCTGGCTCCGCCATCCCCATTGATCTCTGCGGAAAACCGAATGCTGTCACCCTCGGAGGCCAACGATCCCGAAACCACGATTCCCGCACCGTGTTGATCTGCAACTGCAGTGCGGGAAACGAACGAAGGATCTCTCCCCTGCCGCTCCAGGGCCGCCCCCCAGGACGTCGCGACGAGCTCCGCGGAGACCACTGGGATGACCTCAGCTTGGTATAGCCGGGTGGTGATCGTCTCGGCTATCCGTTTGCTTGCAGCATCGTACCGGGCATCCCCGGTCCGGTTCTCGAAGGGGAGCACGACCACGAGGTCATCCGACAGCCTCGGCCCTCCCTGGAGCAAGCTCGACGCGACCACCCCCACCGCCGCCAATGCCAGCACGATGGCTGTTGCGAAGGCCACCGCCCTCGCCCGCCCCATGGGAATCCTGGCCAGCAGAGGCAGCGTCGCCTCGGCCAGCACTGTCTCGAACTCCTTCAGGGTCCGAAAGCGGTCCGCCGGGGCCTTGGCCAGGGCCCGACCGATGGCCTTGGCCACGCCGGCGGGCACCGACGAGCGGGCCTGGGTCACCGAGGGCGGGTCCGCCGCCAGATGCTGCCTCATGACGCTCTGGACGTCGGCACCCGTGAAAGGAGCCCGCCCCGCCAGCATCTCGTAGAGCACGCACCCCAGGGCGTACTGGTCGGCCCGGCCGTCCACCTCTTTGTCCCCGGCGATCTGTTCCGGGCTCATGTAGGAAGGTGTTCCCAGGGACATCCCGCTTCCCGTGAGCTTCGTTTCCTCCGCCCCGGCTTTGGCCTGGGCGATGCCGAAATCTGCCAGGAGGGCGTGGCCCTCGTCCAGCATGATGTTAGCGGGCTTGACGTCCCGATGGATGATCCCTTTCTTGTGGGCATAGGCCAGGGCATCGGCCACTTCCCGGGCAATCTGGACGGCGTCCTCCACCGGCAACGGGCCTTCCCGGTCTAATCGATCCTGGAGGGACTCCCCTTCCACGAAGGGCATGACGTAGTAGAGGAAACCGTCGGCATCTCCGGAATCGAACAGCGGCAGGATGTGGGGGTGGCTCAGGTTGGCCGTGGTACGGATCTCCCGCAGGAAACGGTCCGCGCCGATGGCCTCGGCCAGCTCGGGCTTCAGGACCTTTATGGCCACCGTCCGGTCGTGCT
>JBDRDQ010000565.1:0-3361 GCA_043820695.1 Gemmatimonadota bacterium
GAAGTAGAGGGTCGGGGAAAGCCACGCCGCTTAACACCTATCAGGCCCCCGGAGTCAAGAGCGCGCAGGACTACAAAGACGTCGGGTGAGGACGCCAGCGAAGGTGCAGGGCCGTGAGGCCCTGCGTTCTAGAAATTGATCCGTGCCCTCATACCGTCCCAATCAACGAGGTACGGGATCGCCCAAAGGGCGTCCAGTTAGTAGCGGGTTCGGGTAAGGGGCAGAGCCACCGAGAGACCGAGGTTGGGAGCGAGAGAGGGTGTCCAATCACCGGTAAGGGCTGCCGGGCAAGGTGTCCGATGACGCCACGAGGTGCTCGAAGCACAGACGTCGGTTGGCGTCGTGAAGCGGATCGGCCCGAGAGGCTCGAGTTATACGCCGGGCTCACCCTCTCTCCTCCGATCTAAGCGTTAGCGAGGAACCGGTCCGGATCGAAGGACTGGTTGCGTTTGAGCATGAAGTAGACGGTACGGCCGAGCTGTGGGCGAAGATGCTCAGGGCCTTTCCCTTGCCGAACTCCCTCTTGAGACGGTCCTGGAGACGTTTGCTTTCAGGAAAGTGGCTGAGGACGGTGACGGCGGCCTCACTGAAAGCCCATTTGAGGTGGGCGTTGCCGATCTTGGAGCCGCCGGAGGCACCGGTCCTTTTGCCAGCTGAGGTCTTCTCGCACTTGACGAGGCGGGCATAGGAGGCGAAGTCCTGCACGGACGGGAAGCGGTGGATGTCGTGGATCTCATAGAGAAGGGTGAGGGAGAGGATCTTGCCGATGCCGGGAATGCTGTTGAGACAGAGCAGGGTCTTGAAATCGTGGGAGCGGGCCTGGCGAAGGACGGTGTTTTCGAGGTCTCGGATCAGGCCGTCATAGGTTTCGCAGAGGGCCAGGTCGGTCTCGACGCTCTTGCGGAGGATGGGATCCTCGAAGGCCCCGGGGATGGGGGCGCGCTGGCTCGGATAGACCAAGCGCCCGGGAGGCCGGGGCAGGTTGTACTGGTGGAAGGTGTTCTGGATGTGGCCCATGAGATCGGCACGCTTGCGGACGAAATGGAGCCGGCGGCGGAGCAGATCCCTTGTGGGCCGCATGTCGGGAGGATACACGTAGGCCTGGGGCAGGAGTCCTCCCCGGAGCAGGCTTGTGGTCTTGAGAGCGTCGATCTTGTCGTTCTTGGCCTTGGCCCCATGGATGGCTTTCATGTAGAGGGCATGGCCGAGGACGAAGGGGATGTCGTGCTCGGCACAGAGGTCGGCGAGCCAGTACCAGTTGAAGATGCATTCGGAGGCCACGACCAGATCGTCGCGGAAAGGCTTGATGGCTTCGAGGAAGCGAGCCCGGTCGCAGGGGAGGTTCTTGTGGAGCAAGATGTTGCCTTCCCGGTCCTGAACGCAGAGATAGAGGGTGCGGGCGTGCAGGTCGATCCCGCAGTAGTGCTGATGCTGGCCGGTATAGAAGCGCATGGTTCCCCTCCTGGGTTGGATGTGAGGTCGCTCTCAACATTCTGCCTACCCACTTCGGGGTAGGTCCAGGAGGGGGCCTGTATCAGTATCATCGGGCCCTCCCCCAAGCAGGAGTGGTTCGACGGGCACCAGGAGATGGAGCAGGCGCTGGTCCGCTTTGGACGATATGTGAACGAGGTGGAGGGAGGCGGCCCCGGAGACGCGTACATCGAGCTGGCCAAGTTCCTCCTGGACTGCCGGAGAGACGGAACCGAGTACGACCAGAGTCACGTCCCCTCCGCTCAGCAGTACGAAGCGGTGGGCCACGCCGTCCGGGCCGTCTACCAGTACTCGGCGGTGGCGGACATCGCCATGGAGACCCGGGACGTGGACTACATGAGCGCCGCCCGCTCCCTCTGGGACAGCATCGTGAACGAGAAGTATTACATCACGGGCGGGGTTGGGAGCGGAGAGTCTTCGGAGGGGTTCGGGCCCGAGTACTCCCTCAGGAACCGCTCCTACTGCGAATCCTGCTCGAGCTGCGGAGAGGTGTTCTTCCAGTCCAAGATGAATCGGCTCTGGCAGGATGCAAAATTCGCGGACTTGTACGAAGAGACGATGTACAACGCCCTCCTGGGATCCACCGACCTGGAAGCGAAGCATTTCTACTACGACAATCCACTGGACGCCAACGTGCCACGATACGAGTGGCACACCTGCCCATGCTGTGTCGGCAACATCCCCAGAACCCTTCTCATGCTCCCCACCTGGATGTATGCCAAAGGCCCCGACAGCCTCTATGTGAACCTCTTCATCGGGAGCACGGCCACGGTGGAGAACGTGGCAGGCACCGATGTGGAGATGGTGCAGGAAACGGAGTACCCCTGGGACGGGAAGGTCTCCATCACCGTCAATCCCAGGACGAGCACCAACTTCAGCGTCCGGATCCGGGTTCCCAACCGGATGGTGAGCGGCCTCTATCAAGCCACACCCGAGGTGAACGGCATCACGACTCTGGCCGTGAACGGTTCTCCCGTTCGTCCGGTCATGGAGCGAGGGTACGCGGTCATAAGCCGGGCCTGGGAACCCGGGGACAAGATCGATCTGGAACTCCCCCTCCAGGTGCAGCGCGTCAGAGCCGACGAGAGAATCGAAGCCGACCGCGGTCGGGTGGCGCTGAAGTACGGCCCCCTGGTCTACAACATCGAAAAGGACGACCAAGATATCGATCAGGCTCTCGGCCCACGGTCCCCACTAGCCACGGAGTGGCGCGAGGACTTCCTGGGCGGCGTGACCGTCATCAAGGGCACCTTCGCCAACGGAGCGCCCATGACGGCGATCCCGAACTATGTCCGGTACAATCGCACGGAGGGCACCTTCGCTCCGATGCGCCCCGAACCGGCTGCCGACGGCAGCCGCCCGGAGCCCTTCCCTGCCACATCCATCATCTGGATCAGGGAGGGTTAGGGGAAAGAGGCCCCGATGCCCCGCGTGAACGTACTTCTGACCGGCCTCCTTCTGTCCCTCGTCTCCAACCCTGGGTCAGCCCAGGTGGAGGCGGGGGCGGAGGGGCGAGTCCGCATCCTCATTGAAACCGAGCTCGGAAACATCGAGGCTGTGCTGGACTCGGTACGGGCCCCCGTCACCGTGACGAACTTCCTGCGCTATGTCGATGCCGGACTCTTCGACGACGCGCGCTTCTTCCGCTCCGTGAGGATGGACAACCAACCGAACGATTCGGTGAAGATCGAGGTCATCCAGCTTTCCCTGTCCCGCGAGCACGCGAGGGACGGGTTTTCCCCCATCCCTCTCGAACGCACGAGTGTCACGGGCATTCGTCACCTGAACGGTACCCTCTCAATGGCACGGGCAGGCCCGGACACGGGCACCTCCAGCTTCTCCATCGTGATCAACGAACAGCCCCAGATGG
>JBDRDQ010000566.1:0-26464 GCA_043820695.1 Gemmatimonadota bacterium
CGAAAACCAATGCCCTCCTCCTATTTCTGCTGGCCTGGGGGCAAGGGGAAGCCGGAGGGCAGGAGACTCGGGTCCTCTTCCCCGATCGATCCCTCATGCCGGCCCTCCTGGCCGGGCCCCGGGACCCAATCACCTCCGCCAGCCTGTTCATCGTTGGTCCCAACCCCAACGCCTACGGGAGGGGCGTCGAGGTGGAAGTGTCCATCGGGACCACCCTTCCGATCCTCCTCCTGGCGGGGAGACCAGGGGAAGACCAGGTCGTGGTGGGAATCGAAGCGGCGGCTTTCGCCCGCTTCGGCCTTCAACTGTTGGAGCGGGAGTTGATTGCGTCCGACTGGGTCTTCGCGGTTCCGGTCCTTTGGAAACGGAACCAGAGGCCTCCGCTACGCCTACAACGTCCACCCCGAGAAGTCGAAGCGGTGGGTCTTGAGGGGAGGTACCCAGGTGGTGGCAGAGAAAACGGGCTCCTTCTGACCCTTTTTTCGGGCCCTTCACCTCTTGGACAGTTCAACGGAAAAGCCACGACTCAAGTGGGGTTGAGCCTCCAGGGAAGCATCTGACCACCACGAAAGAAAACCAGATACCAAGGTGGCAAAAAGCGCCTGCCCCGGATCCTTCCAGGACAGGCGCTTCTTTTACTTACCGAGCCAGCTTCTCACAGAAACCGGCGATCATGTCTCACCCTATCAATAGGTCTTCATCTTCGCGATCGAGGTCTTGAGGATCGCCACGACGTAGGGCGGGTTATGAACGCCCACACTCCGGTCCTCTTCGATCATCTGCCAGTTCGCGAAAGCCCCAACCACGTCCGCCGGCCAGGTGCCCGTCTTGGCGTAGTGGTCCGGCCGCATAACCCCGATGCGCAGGAGCTCGGTGGCCAACTCCTCGAGCTTCTCCTCCACCAGGGTTTGAAGACCCACGTGATCGAACTCAACCAGGGTGCTATGACAGATGCCGCAGCCTGCGATGTTTTGTTCTTCCTCGTCGTGGAACACGTACCCCATTCTCCAGGTGTGGCCTCCGGCCTGGGCCCCAAACGCAGCGGCCATGTGGCAGGTTCCGCAGAGCTTGGGGTTCGGGATCGGGTTCCCGTGGGCCATGGGACCGTTCACCACATTGCCACTCAACTCAAAGGCACCGACCCCGGCCAGAATCTGGGCCTGGGGCCCGTGGTGATACCCATACCGGGAGGAGGTGAGCTTGACATCGTCACCGCCGGGAACCGGCACCGGGCTCAGGGTCCGACCCTGATGGCACTGGCTGCAGAGATTCCCAACCACACCGAAGTTAACCGGCCCTTGACCCGGGTTCGGAAGCAGGGCATTGGGACCACTGGCGGTGAGGGCATAGTCCGCAGCGGTGTAGGTGGTATGAATCTTATGGCAGGTCCGGCAGTTGATGGGGGCTGGATCCTCGACCGTGGCAGAGGCTTCCATGCTTCCGGTGGCGATCCGTTCCAGGAAGCCCTGGCTCGTGTGACACGCGGCACAACTGGCGCTGTTCCGCTCGAAGTTCCCACCGTTCCGGTGAACGGAATTCTCATACTGCACCTGCTTCGCAAACAACGTTTCGTTGTTCGTGTGGCATTGAGTGCAGTTCTCATTGGCATCCTGCCCAGCCGGTCCCGTCGACCCCGCCGGACCCTGGGGTCCCTGCGGCCCTGCCACGCCAGAGATTCCGGCCGGCCCCTCCGGCCCCTTCGGCCCTTCGCAGGCCGTGAACAGGGGCACCAGCAACAGGGCTGCCGCGAATACTACCGTACTCCTCCTCATCAGCGCCTTCCTCCACCTTGGGTAAAAAGAACACATTGCCATGGGCTGTATTGCCCCATCGTGTTGCCACGATGAGGCCATTTCAGCCGGTTGCTATTTAGTGATTTGTTTCTCTCGGTCAACTACGTCCGCAGTCATTTGACGAGTTTCGTTCTTCCGACATCTTACATAGAACGGTTTATTTTCGCCATTGGCGCAGTCGACGATTTCGGCGTTTGGTTGGGCAAGATTCAGGCCAAGCAAACCCATACGAGCGAAACGGCGGCCACAAAACCCATAAATTCCGGATTCCCTACACGGGAGCGATGTACTGGAAAACATCGACCAGGGATCAAGTCCGACGCTACCGGTTAAGAGGGCGAGGGTTCCTTGCTCTCGACGCTCGCCCATCAAAACCATGGCCCCCGTGGCCAACCATCGGCAGATTCGAACGTGATGAAAGACCTACTTTTCAGTCTAGGGATCTTGGCGGCCCTCCTTTTGGCCGGGGGTCCCGCTGGTCTGTCCGCACAGGACAATTTCGCCATACGACTTCTTCCTCGTGTCGGGCTCACGAATCCGGACAGCTATTTCTATGAAGTCTTCGCCAATTTCGCCGGTGACGAACCTACCGAATGGACCACGGGGTCCTTGGGCCGGGCCGCATACGTGGGACTAGCCGTGGAGATAGGGTATGAGGACCGGGGGATATTCCTGAGGGGAGAGTTGGCCCACACCTTCGAAGGATGGCTCTCGGTGGTGCGCGGAATTGTGATCCCCCGCGTTTTTTTTGAACCTCCCAAAATCGTCAATACCTTTCTTGACGTTCCAGCCGCAATCACCTTTGCCAGCCTTCAGCTTGTCCTGCCAACCCAGTTCGAGGTCTGGGGGGTCAGGCCCTATGGACTCGTGGGCGGGGGCGGAAAGTGGTACCATTTCGGCTCCCCGACCGAACCGAACACGGTTGAAGCCATCCTACCCTCAGACGGGTTCACGATGGCTCTGGACCTCGGTGCGGGGGTTTCCTTTTCCGTTTTCGGATTGGCTTTCGATGCTCAGGCCCGGGACGCCATCAATCGCTATTGGGGAAAAACCCAGCATGACCTGGTCTTTTCTGGAGGACTGATCTGGCGGATTCGGTGACGTTCTTAGGGAGCATTGAGTAGGCCCGTACCCATGACCAACCCGACTGACCCGCCTCAGGACTCCCGGCTGGATCAATCCAGAGGATGGCAGGTCCTCATAGCCCTGTCTGCCGGGATCATCTTCGCCCAGACCGTGGGATTCGGCTGGGTCTACGACGATCAGATGGAGGTCGTTCTAAACCCCCTCATCCGCTCTCTCCGATACCTGCCTGAGATCTTCTCCACAACCGCTTGGGCCGGAAGCGGCATGGAAACGTATCTCTACCGGCCGTTGACGGTGCTGAGCTACGGGTTGAACCATCTGGTTTCCGGCCTGGAGCCCTGGAGTTTCCACCTGGTCAACGTCGTCCTCCACGCAGGGGTCTCCGTGCTGGTCTTCCGGGTTGGCAGGGCATGGGGTCTCTCGACTACAGCGGCCGGGGTCGGTGGACTCCTCTTCGCCGTTCATCCGGTCCATGTGGAGGTGGCGGCGGCGGTCTTCGGGCGGAAGGACGTTCTGGCCGCGGTCTTCACCATGGCTATGATCCTTTGGCACGGTGGAGCCGTGGAACGGGGGGGATGGCGGAGTGTCCTCCCGGTGGCTGCCTTTGCATGCGCGCTGCTCTCCAAAGAGGTGGGGGTTGTGGCACTTCCGCTGGTGGCGGCCCAGGATTGGTTCCTGTCGGAGGATCGTCGAAGACTCTTCCAGTCTTCAAGACGGGCCATGCTCTACGTCGCCTATGCAGCGGTTCTGCTCGCCTATGTCCTGGTACGCAATTGGGTCACAGGCGGTGTTGGGGTCCCTGACACGTTTTACATGGACAATCCGCTGGTGGCAGCCACCCTTGGAGTCCGCCTGGCAACAGCATTGGCGGTATTGGGGAAGGGGGTAGGCCTTCTCGCCCTCCCAGTCACCCTTTCACCTGACTACTCCTTCAATGCCATCCCCTTGGTGGAAACGCTCCTGGATCGGAGGCTCTTCAGTACCGTGGGCCTCGCTGCCCTGACCGTCTGGGCTGTCCTCCTCCCTCGGGTGGGGCGGCCCCTCCTACTTCTGGCCGCCACCTGGTATTTCCTGACCATCCTTCCTTCCTCCAACCTTCTCCTTACGACGGGGACAATCTTCGGGGAGCGTCTTCTCTACCTCCCGGGAGTGGCCTTCTGTCTCGTTGGGGGAATGGGCTTTGGGTGGGCCATCAGGAGGTTTCGGACCGGGGCCCTTCTCCTTTCCGGGTTGATCGTCGCCTCTCTTTCTCTGCAAACCCTCCATTATTCCGCAGCCTGGGCCAGTGACCTGTCCCTTTTCCAGTGGGCGACCGCCGAAGTGCCCGAATCCACAAAGGCCCATCATAAGCTGGGGGAGGAATACCTGAGGGCCGGGGAGCTCGGTAATGCCATCAGAAGTCTCCGCCGGTCTCTGGAAATTGCCCCAGACAACGAGTTCGCGGCGCTCACCATGGCGGCCGCCCGGTTGGCCGTCGCCACCAAGTTCCTCCCTCCGGGGGAACCCAAGCAAGCCTCCGCTCCGCCGCCTTTCGACCCGGACATCCTCTACCTTTTGGGGCAGCTCAGCCGGGAACGGGGGGACATGACGGAAGCTGCGCGTTATTGGGAGGCAGCACGTTCCGTAAACGCCCAACACCCCGAAACCCTCGGAGATCTCGGAGCCCTTCGCCTCTTTGAGGGAGACACCGCCACGGCCGTCAACTTCCTCCGGGAAGCCGTGCAGGAAAGCCCCGGGCTGGCCAGCGCTTGGTTCGGTTTGGCCCAAGTACACCTGGCCCGGGGGGAGAGGGAGGAGGCGACCGCGGCCCTCGAGAACTTCATCGGAGCCGCAGGCTTCCGGTACCCGGCTCAGGTGGAGTGGGCCAGGGGCGCCCTGGCGGAATTGAGAGGAAAATGAGGAAAATGAGGGGAACCACCTCGCCTGGATTTCAGCTCACCCACCTCCGCACGAGCGTTACCAGTAGTTGGCACGGGCGTTGCCGGTAGAAGGCCTGGGATTTCTGTGTTTGGTCCGTTGAACCGGAAGGCTGCGCATGAGAACGGGATACTGGAAGGGGGTCTTTTCCCTACCTCTGGGATTGGTTCTGCTTGGAGGCCTTCAAGGGTGTGTTGACGAGGGAGGCCTTTACCCCGAGCAGCCATCTTGGGCTCAGGGCAACGATGTGAACTTGGGCTTTCTTGGCTACAGCAATTCCGTGACGAAAACGCCCACCTGCTGGAGCTGTCACCCTGGTACCCAGGCAGGATGGCGGGAAACCGCCCACGCAGACGCGTGGGAGACCCTCCAAAACAGTGGCCACGCCGCGGAATACTGTGAGCCGTGTCATACCGTCGGCAGTCTGGGAAACCCCTCCACCAACCCAGAGGCAGGTTTCGCCGCTACTCATGAAGACCGGTACCAAGACGTCCAGTGCGAAAGCTGTCACGGACCTGGCCTTCAACACGTGTCCAATCCTGCAGCCACCACTCCCCAAGCCTCCTTCGAGGCAGGGGTCGGTGCCGAGAACGGCTGCGGTGAGTGCCATGAGGGGAGCCACCACCCCTTCGTCGAGCAATGGTCCCAGTCCTCCCACGGCGCGGGGCCCAACACGGCTTACGCCAGCGGGGTTTCCGAATCCTGCAAGGCCTGCCACGAAGGTCAGCGGGCCCTGGAAGTGATTTTCGGTGAAACCACCGACTATCTGGAGAAGGGCGACGGCGAGCTTCGGACCATCACATGTGTTGTCTGTCACGACCCCCACGGCTCGCCGTACGGGGCCCAGCTTCGTGCATCGGTGGACGTCCCAACCGAAGAGCATCTCTGCATGCGGTGTCATGCCAGAAGCGGCACCCCCTGGTCCTCCCATGGGCCCCACGCGGCACAGGGTCTTCTCCTGTTCGGGGAGAACGTAGGCTACATCCCGCCGGGGTTCTCCTTCCCTGACAAGGAAAGGAGGAACAATCACGGGCCCCGGAATAACCCAAGACTTTGCGCCACCTGCCATGTGTCGAGGCTGACCGTGGAAGATGCCAGCGGGAATTTTCTCCTGGAGAGCGTTGGCCACACCTTCGAGGCCGTGAGCTGCCTGGATTCGAAGGGGCTCCCTGTGGCCAACGGGGAATGCTCCCCGAGCGAACGGACTTTCGCCGGCTGCGTGGCTTCGGGCTGCCATGGTTCGGAGTCGGTGGCACGAAATGCCTACATCCGGGGCCGGGGCCGATTGAACGCCCTTTTGGACCAACTCTGGGCGGACACGGACGGGGATCATGTCCTGGAGGCCACCGACGGCGGACTTCTTCCACGGGTGATCGACAAGGGGTTCGTGGCTGACCTGGACCCGGATGACCCCACGATAACACCCGCCAAGGGAGCCATGTGGAACGCCATGCTGGCCTGGACCGACGATCGTACCCACTGGTCCGATGGCGAGGTGGCCGGCAGTCATTTCTCCTCCCATCCCAACAGTGGGAACGGGGTCCACAACCCGCATCTCCTTGAGGCCCTCCTTCTGGCATCCATCGGAGATGTCCGCAGTTCCTATGGGCTCCAACCCAGTCCCGGCGTGGAATCCCCGTCCTTGGATGCGGGGAGCATGGAGATCTCTCCCGGAGGTAAGAAATGAGACACCACTCCTTCCTCCTAGTGGTCCTCCTGGCCTCCCTCTCCTGGCCGAATCAGGGAGAGGCCCAGGGAGTGAACGGGAGGGCGAGAACCTACGTCAGCTACCTTCAGATCCGAGAGCTGGTCCTGGATAGTGTGCCCGCGGGAGGAGTGCCCGGGGAGGGAGTCCAAAGGACCCTGCCTGACGGCACTTCGGTGAGTTGCGGGGAGCTTCACTGCGAGTATTTCTCTTCCGGCCCCAGAGTCAGCGTGGTCCCGGTCATCCAGGACGTTGAGCTCAACTTCTGGACTGGAATCACCGGCCTTCGTGCGTACACCCATGTTCGGGCTCGGATTCCCCAGGGCGACGAGAAGTTTTGGCCCCGTTCCGAGGAATCGGTCGAGGCTTTGGCCGCCTACGTGGAATACACCCGCTCCTTCTACCAACTCCAGGCTGGGCGGATGTGGCAGACCACGGCCCTGGGGTTTTACAACTATGACGGGGGATCGATTTCTCTCCGGTTTCCGAAGGGACTGAGCCTCGACGTTTTTGGGGGTCTCGCCCTGGTCCGGGGTCTCAATCAGCCCTATCACACCGATTTGATTTCTTCAGTCGAATCTCTGGAACCCCGAATGGACGCCTATCTCGGCGGCATCCATGCTCGATGGCGGCCGTTTCGGGCACTTTCCACTGCCCTCACCTACCAGCGGGAGAGGGTTCGTCGGGCAGACGATCTCTACTCTGAAAGGATCGCGGGGAGTGCCCGGGTGCTCCTTGGAAAAGCCACGCTGGACGGGGAGCTCAAGTACGATCTGGCGGCCAGAACCACGAACCTTGCCCGGTTGATGCTCTCTGCTCCCATGGGAGGCGGCCTCCGAGGAAGTGTCGAGCTTCGAAAGTACGTGCCGTATTTCGAGCTCTGGACCATCTGGGGAGCCTTCTCCCCGGTTGGGTTCCAGGAGGCGAAGGGTCGGATGGACTGGATGAGCCCTTCGGGGCGCATCTCAGGACACGTGTACGGGAGCCACCGAGGGTATGGGCTGACGCACGCTGAGGCCCCCCCGGGATACGACATCCGCGACGACGCCTGGCGGGTAGCGATGGGCGGCCGGATCGCCCTTCAGGAGGACTTCATCCTCGGAGGGGAGTATCGGCGGGACGTGGGCTACGGTTCCAGTCGGAGCGGCGGAGATCTTTCTCTTCAGCGCTTCTTCGGAAGGAATGCATACCTCGCCCTCCAGGGGACAGCCTTCGAAACCTTCTCGGAATTCCGGGTCGGCTCGGGCCGGGTGGTTGGCGGCGGCATCGTGGGGCAGACACCCCTTGGCCCTGCAACTCTACAGGCGAACGCCATGCTCTACAAACACACTCAGACCGACCGCCCGAGCATCCTCGATCTCAATCAAGCCCGCATGCAACTGACGCTGGAGGTCCCCATCGGTAAGGATCCGGGAATGGCCGGAAGGGGGAACGAATGAAACGCGCCGTGCTTCTCTGGGGTTTGGGAATGGTCTCCGTGGCCTTCTTCAACCCTGTGAGCTTGAACGCCCAAGGGGGGTTTCCCCACGATCGGCATTCCCTCTTCTTCTCCGACTGCACGGTTTGCCACGGTGGAATCCCGGCCGGAGCGCCGGCAGATCCCTATCCCGAGTTCTCCTTTTGCGCCGCCTGCCATGACGGGAGCACCGCACCGTCGATTAGCTGGGAGCGACCGGATCGCCGGGCTTCGAACCTGGGGTTCGACCACACCCGCCACGACTTCGGATGCAGCATCTGCCACCTCCCTGGCGGGGAGGAAGACCTCTCACAGTTAGGCTTCCCGCAACCGGAGACTTGCCTGGGGTGCCATGCCCCTGACGTGAAGAACCATCTCGAGGCTGAGCAGTGCGATTTCTGCCACGTCCCCGTGGTGGAATCACGGCTGGACCAGAGTCGGATCTCGAAATTCCCAATGCCGGGCTCCCATCAGGCCGGGGATTTCTCGGTGTCCCACGGCGCATTGGCCGCTGAGAGGGCGGTGAATTGCGCGACCTGCCATGACCGACCTTCTTGCACGACCTGCCATGGGGGTGCGACGCATCTCCCCGACGCGGTACTCGAGATGCCGAACCCAAGGCCCGATGGCCCGGCAGGGGTTCAGACCACACGAGAGGGGGGCTCCGGATTCCATCCACAGAACTTTGCCCTGACCCATTCGGCGGCCGCGTCTACCGGGCAAATGAACTGCACCACATGCCACTCTGAGAACAGCTGCGTGGCATGTCATGACGGCCTCGGCTCATCGTCCTTCCATCCCCTGAATTTCATGGCCTCCCATGGGCCGGAGGCCTACGGGCGGGTGAGCGATTGCACTTCCTGCCACAACTCGGAGGCATTCTGCCGTGAGTGTCACCTGGGTTCGGGAATCCAGGGCGGAAGCGACCTGGCGTCCCCGTTCCACGATGGCCAGGCCCTATGGATCCTCAGTCACCCCCAAGCTGCACGTCAGGATCTGGAGAGTTGCGTCACCTGCCATCAGCAGAACGACTGCATGAGGTGTCACTCCGCCACATCGGGCCTGAGGATGAACCCGCATGGCCCGGATTTTGATGCCTCGAGCATGAGTAGCAGGAACAAGGCCATGTGTGCGCTCTGTCACGTGCCTGGGGCCGTGAGAGGGGGGTCTTGATGGGATGATGATATTTATGCGACCGCTGAGTTTTTCCTCGTCGTGGGCGGGGGGGAGGGGGGCGGCAGAGGTGGAAGCTGGATGAAGTCTGTTCTTCGCCTTTCGTTAGGTGCTGGGTGGGGGTGGGTGTTGGGTCTGGCCCTTCTTGGTTCCCCGGTCATGGCGGGAGCCCAGGAGGAAGAACCTTGCATGATGTGCCACTCACTGCCGGCCATGTTCCAAACCACCGGGGATCCCGACCGTTTCGTGGTGACCCCGGCTGCCCTCGAGGGCAGCGCCCACGGGGCACTTGGTCTCTCCTGCTCCACCTGCCATCAGGACATGGCCTACCCTCATCCGGAGGGTTCCGAGGCCTCCTGCTCACCCTGTCATGCGGGGATTGGAGTCACCTTTTCCGAGAGCCTGCATGGGTATGCCCTGGAACGGGGAAACGATCGGGCTCCGGACTGCGCCCGGTGCCATGGCAGCCACCAGATTCTGCCCAGCTCGGACCCCAGGTCACCCACCCATAAAGTCAGGCTCCCAAATACCTGCGCCGAGTGCCATGGAGAGGCCGGGCTCCTGACGGACGAGCTGGTCCGTTTGCCCCAGTCCTTTCAGCAGTACGCCCTGTCCGTCCACGGGAAGGGAGCAGCGAAGGGTGTGGCCGCGGCTGCGTCCTGCGCCGACTGCCACAGCGTCCACGACTTGAAGGGGGCTGCCGATCCTGAGTCCCGGATCAACCCCAAGAACGTGGCCTCGACCTGCGGCCAATGTCATCCGGACATTCAGCTTCAATATGACGGGTCCATCCACGGCAGGGCCCTTCGAGTCGGGGTCACGGACAGTCCGACCTGCACCAACTGTCACGGGGAGCACCTGATCCTCTCGCCGGAGGATCCTGCTTCTGCGACCTGTGGCGCCCGGCAAGCCATCGAGACCTGCGGAGGGTGCCACAACGATCCTCTCATCATCACCAAGTACGGGCTGCAAGGCGGTGTAGTGGGATCATACCTGGACAGCTACCACGGCTGGGCCTCCAAGCGAGGGTGCGACATCGCCGCTTCTTGTGTGGATTGTCACAGCACGCACAGTGTGCTCCCGAAGGAAGCTCCTGCCTCGACGGTTTCGGCTGGGAACGTGGTTTCAACCTGTCGGCAGTGCCATGAAGGAGCCAACCCTGCATTTGCCGCATCCTACAACCACGTTTCCGCTTCCATGGCCGGAAACCCGGTGAACCGGATCATCAGGGACATCTACCTCTGGGCCATCGCCCTCATTATTGGAGGAATGGTCCTCCATAACCTGGTGATCCTCAATTACTTCATGATCAAACGGCGCAGGGACCAAGCCGGAACCGGCGCCACTGTCTTACGCTTCACCATGAACGAGGTGTTCCAACACTTCACCCTCACGGCGGGATTCGTGGTTCTGGTGATCACCGGCTTCGCCCTGCGCTTCCCCGAAGCCTGGTGGGTGGAGGGCCTCGCCGTTCTGGGCATGACCGAGCCCGTTCGAGGCGATATCCACCGGGGAGCGAGTGTCCTGCTCATCCTCACCTGCCTGTACCATGCCTGGTACATCCTGGCCACCAGGCGGGGACGCAAAGAGTTGGTTGCTTTTGCACCTCGGTGGCGGGATGTGACGGACCTATGGCACAATCTCCGGTTCCACACCTTCCGATCGGAGAAAAGGGTCCCCTTCGGCCGGTACGACTATATGCAGAAGGCCGAGTACTGGGCCCTGGTGTGGGGAACCATCGTTATGGTCCTTACCGGCTTGGTTCTCTGGTTCCCGACCTTCGCAGCCCGGTTCCTCCCGGGCATCCTCATTCCCGCCTCCCAAACGATCCACTACTACGAAGCATGGTTGGCCACCCTTGCGATCCTGGTCTGGCACTTCTTCTTCGTGATCTTGCATCCGGAGGAGTATCCCATGAGCTGGACCTGGCTCACGGGCAAGATGACGAAGGAGGCTGCCAAAGAGCACCACCGCGAATGGTTTGAGGAAGAGTTTGGTACCGCCGCTGAGGGGGAGGACTCAGGCCAAGACTCCGACCGGATCGGAGCGGGGATCAGCGAATGAAGTAGAAAGCACTCCGGGGACCCATCGGGCTGGGGGGAGTTTGGTGGCAAAAAGGAGCGGCCGGTGGATACCACCCGCCGCTCCTTCCTCTTGGTAAGTCCCGCCTACCCCCGGATCAGGTGGTGGTAGGGAGAGGTCCCTCCGTTGCTCTCCCCATCACCACCGCCTCCTCCGCCACCCGGAAGAGGCGGTATCTCATGGCAAAGCGTGCACTCCATTCCACCGCTGTGCTCTTCCCTATCCTGATGGCAGGCCAGGCAGATAGTCGGACTCCACTTGGTCAACCCGACCTGATCCGCGCCGCTGTGGCAAACCGTGCACGCAGTGACGTGAGCCATGTCTCCACGGTGGTTCCCCTTGGGGTCTTCGGTATGGCACATCCGGCATTCCGCAGACGGTTGGTGGTGCAAGGAGTGGCAACCAACGCAGACATCCGGGTCGGCACCACCACCCGGCTCTGTATGACAGGTCGCGCAGGTGAGCCCCATCTCCACATGCGGTTGGTGCGGGAAGCTTCCCATCGCCGTCGTCACCGTGTCCTGAGGCGCCCCGTCGTGGCAGAACAAACAGTTCGTGGTCGGAGTGTGGTGAAGGCTATGACAGCTGGCGCAGGTTTCCTCCCGCACCGCCATGTCAGAAGCCTTGTGGCAGGCGTCACAACCGAATCCCATGGCAAGATGCGGATCGTGGAGGAAACTTCTCCCCGCGAAGGAGATGGTGTCCCCCGCAGGGGCGTCATGACAAAAACCGCAGGCTTGCGGTGAATCGGAGATGTGGTGGCAGTTGTCGCAGGTGGCCGTTGAGGCCAGGGTGAGGCCTCCGTGTTCATCCATGGGGGTGTGGCACGCCTGACAATCGAAACCTGCATTCACGGTATGTCGCCGGTGGGGGAAGGATCGCCCCTTCCAGGTCACCAGGCCGCCTCCGTCCACTCCATAGTGGCACGAGGTACAGGACCCCACCTCAATGGGTTTGCCCAGGTTCACGGAGGCGAGGCCGGGGTTGGCGCCCCCGGCTTCGGCAGCTTCTCTCGCCATCCTGACAGCCGCCCGCAGGAGCTGATCCGCGTAGGGTATGTTGTGGGCGCCCCTCCCAATCCTCACCAACTCCAGGTTTTCCTCGGCGGCCCGGATGAGGGAATCGGCCGGGGGAGCGGGGCGGGTTCCAAGAGCACGTCGAACCTGGGTCAGGGCCCGGGACACAGCTTCCACCCGGGTCTGCACTTCATCCTGCCATCCGGGAAGAATGCCGGCGAATTCGATCCCGTGGCAGGAGAGGCATGTGGCCTCGCCGGCGAGGGAAACCCCATCATGGCCCGGAAGCTCACCGGGAAGGGCATGGCAGCTCTCGCACGTCACCCTGGCCAGGAACATGTGGCTTGGGTTCTCCTCCACTCCATGGCCCCCACTTCCGGACACGAGGGCCTGCTGTGAGGCATGGGCACCCCGGTGGCAGTTGGAGCACTCGAGTTCGAGGGTCTCCTCCAGAGCGACGACCTTGTGTTGGATTTCGGTGTGGCACAGCTGGCACTCTACATTGTGCTCCGCGATATGGACCTCATGGATGAGGGTCGGGTTGTCGAATTCATCCATTCGCTCAGGAAGGTTGTGGCAGGTCCAGCACCTTTGCTCTTCAGCCATTCCGTCCCCGACGACCACGTCCGAGTGGCACTTCGAGCAGGACACCAGGTCCCGGACAATCTTCTCATGGTCGATGGGGACTCCCTCGTACTCCAGGTTCGGAGGGGAGGGATGGCAGCCGAGGCACCCCCCCAAGGGTTGGCCGATCGGCCGGTCTTTGAAGTGGCAGAGGTTACACGTCGTGGGCGTCACCGTGAGGTGCTCACCCTGGACGATCTGAGAGTGACAGGAGGTGCAACGGAGGTCCTTACCTCGTCTGAGCTCTCCCAGGTGCTGGGCATGGTCGAAACGAACCCCGAGGTAGGAGACTACTCCCAGCCTTTGCTCCAGATGACACCCTTCACGGGTGCAGGCGGCATCCTCGATCTCCGCCCAGGGTTTTTCCTCGTAGGTCCGGGTCAGATATTTCACGACCTGGTTGGCGGCCTGGACCTTCCCCATGGCCTCCGCCTTGATTCCCGGGGCATAGTGGCACTCGATGCAGCGCACCATGTTATGAGAGGAGTTCAGCCAGGATTCATAGTACGGTTCCATATTGTGGCAGTTGTTGCAGAATCCCGGTTGGGCCGAATACTCCAGGAACCCCACGGTACCCGCCGCTCCCAAAACGGCCAGAACGACCGCAGCCTGAACCAGAAGAATTAGGATATTTTTTCGCCCTATCACGAACCCACGCCTCCTCCCACGCCCCACGAAGGATCAGGGCCCGGATCCCCGAGTCGACGCCGTTTCCGTAGAGCCAAGAGAACTCCCCCCAGAAGGAGGATCCAAAGGGGTATCACCAGGAGCTTCCTCTCCCACCGGTGCTCTTCCACGATATCAGCCCTCTCCCCGATCTCGGTGGTCAACGAGGAGATCCTGCGTACCAGATCATCCACCACGCTCGGATCCAGCGTATGGGCTTGAACCAGGAGTTCCTTCAGGTGGGTCTCCACCAGGAAGAGCCGCACTTCCTCATCAACGATGTGCTCCCCCGCTTCCGAAAGAAGCCGAATGGCCTCACGAGCCCGATCCCCGGCAGCCTCGGCCCTCAACACCTGCTCCTGGAGCTGCAGGCCCACGACCCCCTCAGGGGAGTCAGCCTCATGGCATCCCTGGCAAAGCGTCCCGATCTCGGAAAAGGGAGGCATGGCCGTCCGGTGGTTTTCGTGGCAGGCTGTGCAGGGCACACCCTCCCCGGAGTCGGACTCCAATCGGCCGTGTGGGCCCTGGAAGTAGGTCTGCCGTACCAACTGGTGGCATTTCCCGCATACGTTCGGAATCTCCTGAACCCCGGGCGGGAGGGCGGAATGGGACCCGTGGCAGGAAGCGCACTGGGCCGATTGCTCGTTGTGCCGGGTCATTAGGGCCTGGCCGTGGGCGCTCTCAGACCACTCCTCCAATTGACCCGTGGGCATGTCGGTGGGGACCCGGGTCGGGTCCGAGTGGCACGTGGCGCAGGTCTCGGGGATCCGGACCGGGTTCACCGGGCTCCTGGGATCGGTTCGAGGGAGGATGGCGTGAGACCCGTGACAATCCCCGCATGAAGGAGCCAGGGTATCTCCCTCCACCAGAAGGCGCTGGCCGTGCCGACTGACCAGGAACATCTCCTCCGTCACCGGCTCCAGGGCGAACTGCCTCATCCGGGGAAGGTCCTGATGGCAGGAAAGACAGAGGGCCACGGCCTCGACCTTGTTCAAAGCCCCCGTGAAACCTCCCAAATGTGCCTGCGCCGCCTCGAATTGGGTAGGATCCCCGCCGTGGCAGTCCGTACATAGAATTCCCCGACGGGAGTGGACGCCGTCAAGGAACCCCACCCGCATGTCCGTATGGCACATGATGCAGGAGTATTCCTCCACCAGGTACCCGGCCATGGTGTCCTGGGAGTAAACCGGCGACACGGCAAGGATCATGGCCGTAAGGCCAAAAACGATGGGGCGTGTCATCCGTTGCCTCCCATCGTGGAACCCTCTCCCATGGGGAGCCCCGCCACCAAGGAAACCAGGAGGAGGAGGAGGAAGAGAATGAACAACCCCATGGCCACCGGCCGTCGGCTAAACTCCTGTTCGTCATTCTTCACCAACAGGGGGAGAAGGGCCAGCGCCAGGAGAATGAGGGGGAGCCCGATGAGGCCCAACCCCCCGGGGAGGCGTCCTGCTCCTACCAGAATGGCGGCGGGTAAACCCAATGCCGGAAGCTCGCCGGGCAATGTGAACGGGTCCGCCGGGGGCCCGAATGGACGGGGGAAGAAGGCCGCCAGGGTCAACACCGCCGCTAGGGTGATCAGGACCACCACAAGTTGCCGAAGCATGTGGTTGGGATAAAAGGGCTCTCCGGACTCATCATCCGCACCGACCACCGGGGCCACACCATGTTTTCGAACGAGTTGGAAGTGGAGGGATAAAAGGAGGAGAAGGACCCAGGGGAGCAGGATCACATGGGTGGCGTAGAACCGGCTCAGGGTAGCCCCGCTCACAAACTCATCGGCCCGGAGGAGCCGGGCCATCAGGCCACCCACGATAGGGAATCTGGCCAACTGATCAATGCCGTCCGTGGTGGTCCAATAGGCCGCCTGATCCCATGGAAGCAGATACCCCGACGTGACGAAAGCCAGGAGAGTGACGAGGAGGAGGATCCCCATGAGCCACGTGGTCTCACGAGGAGCCCGGTAGGTCCCTGAAACGAGGACCCGGAACAGATGGAGCAAGACCGCCAGAACCACCAGGCTTGCCGCCCAGTAATGAACGTGCCGAACCAACCACCCGAAGGAGATCTCCGTTTCGAGGTACTGGAGGCTGGGATAGGCTTCGACCGTGGAGGGGCGGTAGTAGAAGCTCAACATCACTCCGGTGGCCACCAGAATCATACATAGGAAGTAGGTGGCGCCTCCGAACGCGTGTTTCCAACCCACGTTCCCCGGCAGCTTCCTTCGCATGGAGGCCCGCCAAGCGTCACCGAGGGGAAGACGATCCTCGATGGGGCCATAGAGCAGACCGAACAATCGCGGAATCGTGAGGATGCGCGCGTCCGTGGCTTCTTCCAACCACCGAAGGAGCCTGTTCTTTCTCTCGACCGGCCCAGAGGGGTTTTCCTTTCCGGATTCGCTCACGTCCCACTCCCGATGTTGATGACGCCGTCTCGGATAAGGACCGGGTACCTGCGGAGAGCACGGTTGTCCAGGCCAGCCACAACAAAGCCGTAGGGGTTGTAGAGCTGGTAACTGCACGGAGACTGGACTCGCGCCAACCGGTCATCCCACTGGAGCACGCATCCACCCGCTGGGGACCGCCCCTCGACAGCCGTCACCTCCCCGGAAGCGGCACGGATGACCAGCACCAGGCGGTGCCCCCAGCGCTCCAGGCGCGCGGTGTTTTCCGGGAAGTCGTCCAGCTCCGCCACCCTGACGGACGCCTGGACTTCGGGAATCACCAGGGGTGCCTGCGGCAGGGCATAGAGGAGGAAAATGATGAGGCCCATTGCCACTCCGAAAACGGCAAGGCCCGCCAAGCACCAGTCCCAGAAATCCCAGTTCGCCACGCCTGACTCCCAAGCAAAAGAAAGGACCCAGTTTTCTCAAGGAGATTATTAATCGATACACAACAGTGACCGTTTCAGGCGCTTCGGCGCAAGAACCGGCCCGAACCGGGCCCCCTCCCTCACCTCCACGGACAAGCCCCATCCCCCAATCTCCCCACTCCGATGTCCGATGGCACATATCGTGCACCCCTTCCCGTCTGGCTTTTCGGGAAAAAATGTGTGGAATTGGAGTCGGCGGTGCGCCTTTCTGGCTTTTCCGGGACGATGATGGCTTTGCGCGGGAATGTGATGAAGAGACTGATCGTAGGGGCTTCAGCTTTGTTACTGCTGGGCCTTTCCGTCCCCAGTGGGTCACTGTGGGCACAGGGAGAGGACCAGATTTGCCTCATGTGCCACGGGGATCTTGCCCTGCTGCAAGGTACGGGACGGGCGAACCAACTCCTGGTAACTCCCGAACAATTAGGATCATCGGTGCATGGTACCGCCGGGGTCGGCTGTACCCTTTGCCACCAGAACGTCCCTCTCCCCCACGCTGCCGCGGATGTCCCTTCCGTAGATTGCGCGTTCTGTCACTCCACGCAGGGTCAGCAGCACGCCCGGTCCCTCCATGGCCAGGCTGCAGCACGGGGAGACTCGTTGGCGCCGGCCTGCGTCGACTGTCATGGAGGCCATGACATCCGGTCGAGCCGGAACCCGGACTCCCCCACCTCGACCATGAACATCCCCGTCCTTTGTGGTGAGTGTCACCGGGAGGGAAGTCCGGTATCCAGAACCCACGACATCGCACAGGACCATATTCTCCAGAACTATTCCATGTCCATCCACGGGGATGGGCTGTACAGGGCAGGCTTGACCGTGACGGCGGTGTGCACATCCTGTCACACGTCTCACAACATCCTTCCCCACACCGATCCCCGTTCCAGCATCTCCCGCGAGAGGGTAGCCGCCACCTGCACACAGTGCCACGCTCGGATCGAAGCGGTCCACGTCCAGGTCATCGAGGGAAGGCTCTGGGAGGAGGAACCCCACAAGATCCCCGCCTGCGTGGATTGTCACCAACCCCACCAACAACGGCGTGTTTTTTATAGCGCGGGTGCCGCCAACGAGGACTGTCTCTCCTGCCATGGAGATCCCGCCCTCAAGGGATTCAGCACTGTTGCCGGGGACACGGTCTCTCTCTTTGTGGATGAGGATGCTTATGCGGCGTCCCTGCACGCCGGCACGGCCTGTGCCCAATGCCACACCGATGTGAATCCTGGCTTGGCCCGATCCTGTGAGACCTCCATTGAGGCGGTGGACTGCAGCATTTGCCACGCAGAGGCTGTCGAACAATATGAAACGGGCACCCACGGAACCCTTGCGGCTCAGGGTGACCCGGACGCTCCGGTATGCCTGGACTGCCACTCCAAGCACGCGACGCTGGGGAGAACGAACCCGGTTTCTCCCGCCTACCCCCGAAACGTTCCAGAGCTCTGCGCCACCTGCCATCGAGACGGTGAAGCAGCGGCCCGGCGGGTGGAGGCGGCGGGCTTTCCAGGGGGAATCATCGGGTCGTATGAGGAGAGCATCCACGGCGAAGGGTTGATACAAAGCGGCCTCGTGGTGACAGCCACCTGCGACGACTGCCACACTCCACACCGCCCCCTTCCCCCGGACGATCCCGAATCCACGGTCCACCCGGACAATGTCTCGGCGACCTGCGGGGTCTGTCATCACGGCATCGAGGCACAGTTCGAAGGAAGTGTTCACTGGGCCGAGAGGGGGAACGGGAACGACCTGGAGTATCCGACATGCGAAGACTGCCACACCTCACACTCCATCGCACGGACGGGCGAAGGGGACTTCCGCTTGGCGATGATGGACCAGTGCGGCCGGTGCCATATCGAGGAAACGGAGACCTTCTTCGACACCTTCCACGGGAAGGTCTCCCGGCTGGGGGACCAAGGTGCCGCCAAGTGCTACGACTGCCACGGCACTCACAACATCCATCCGGTTGACGACCCTCGATCCACCCTGAGTCGAGAGAACGTCCTCACGACCTGTGCCCAGTGCCATCCCAATGCCAGCGCCAAGTTCACCGGGTATCTGACTCACGCCACCCACCACGATCCGGAGAAATACCCCTGGCTCTTCTACTCCTTCTGGGCCATGACTCTCCTACTGGTGGGTACCCTTACGGTGGCGACCCTCCACACGATGGCGTGGTTGTGGCGCCTGTGGCGGTCGCCCGAGCACTGGAAACCCCATCGGGCTCACCGATTTCCGAAGCCCGGGGCCAAGATGTACCGCCGCTTCAGTACATTCGAGCGGACGCTACACGGGATCATGATTCTGAGCTTCTTCACGCTGGCCATCACAGGCATGGTCCTGAAGTTCTCCTACATGGGGTGGGCCCGGCTCACGGCCGACGTCCTCGGTGGGTTCACGGTAACCGGAGCGCTACACCGGATGGCGGCGCTCGCCCTCATCACTATTTGGCTCACTCACCTAGGGGATTTGGTGAGAAGGAAGATGAGGTCCGGGAAAAGCTGGCTCCAATTTGTCATGGACAGGCGAAACACGCTGGCCTTCACCCGCCAGGACCTATGGGACTTTCTGGCTTCCATTCGATGGTTTCTGGGCCGCGGACCCAGGCCGGAATACGGCCGCTGGACCTATTGGGAAAAATTCGACTATTTCGCCGTTCTCTGGGGAATGTTCGTGATCGGGATTACGGGGTGGATTCTCTGGTTTCCGGAGCTTTTCACCTACGTTCTCCCGGGAGCTGCAGTGAACGTCGCTACAATCATCCATAGCGATGAGGCATTGCTGGCGGTGGCCTTCATTTTCACCGTGCACTTCTTCAACACGCATTTCAGGCCGGACAAATTCCCGATGGATCCGGTGATCTTCACGGGTAGGGTCTCGGTGGAGGAGTTGAAGGCCGACAAGCCCAGAGAGTACGAGGAGTTGATCGCGTCGGGAGAGCTGGAGAAGAACCTCTTCGAACCCTATCCCCGGAATTTTCAGATCCTCTTCAGGGTTATTGGGTTCACCGCCCTCGCCATCGGATTGACCCTTATCGCCCTCATCGTGTACTCGATGTTGTTCGGTTATCGGTAGGACGCTCAGGAGCAATTGTCAGGGCGTGGCCCCGAACGCCTGGCGCCACTCTCTGATATTTCATTATCCAGAAAGAAAGGAAGCGCACGTTGAAGGGATTTGGATTGTCGGCCAGAATCGGATTGTCGGCCAGAAGGTGGGTCGCCTTGGGAACGGTCGCCGCCCTGCCTCTGTTGGGTTGCGGAGGAAGCGGTGAAGAGACCCTCCCGGCCCAGGAAGGCCAGGAGGTCTCCCAACCTCTCTCGGACCAGGCTCAACTCCTTGTGAACCAGGGGAACACTGCTCAGCGGGAGGGTCGTTACGCCGAGGCTCTGGATTTCTTCGGCCAGGCCCTGGATATACACCCCAACCACCCGGTGCCTCAGTTCGGAAGTCTGATGGCGGCCATGGCAGTAGGAGATACCGCCCTCGCCCGATCTCTCCGCGAGAAGCTGGAGGTTACCGGGCCGGATCTGCTGGCTATGCTCGGCCCGGAGGGTGGAATGGGAGATACGGCGCCTGCAACTCCAGGGGCCAGCCACCTGCCCGAGGGTGCAATGCCACCGGATCACCCAACTGTCGAGAATGTACCGCCGGATACCGTCAGGCCGGAAGCCGGGAGACGGGGGTAGGTTACACCTCAAGCCATGCCGGGCGCAAAACGAAATCGAGGGGTCGGCGGGTTTACCGCCGGCCCCTCGTGGTGCCTCCGTCGACTGCGTTTTGTCGATTCCCTGGTCAGGAGAACCTACGCGAGTCATTTGGGAGACCACAATCCCATCGAATAAAGAATATGACTTCGCAAAACATTCCACTACTCTAGATTGACGACAGAAGCGTTATCTCCGGGGAGCCCCCAGCGCAAAACGGGGCTCCCGCTTCGTAACCAGGGTTTCAGCAACCCCCTGCTTTTGGCTTATTTCCTGCTCCTCCGGCCGGCATCATGGGAGGTGGCGCCGCCACTCCGGAGTTCTGAACGGCGGCTCCGGAAAAGAACGCCGAGATCTGGTTTTGCCGTTGGACCCGCTCCCGTTCTGCCAGGGAGTTGCCCCAGAGCTCTGCGGGCGTGATGACTTCTTCCGTCCACCCTGCCAGCCCACCTTCCAAAAAGCGATACTCCAACCTCCGCGGCCAATCGGCAGAGGCCTCCGTAACGGATCCTGATTCGTCATAGGTGACCACAACCGTCCCGGCTGGGGTCCCAATCAGGAGCGACTGGACCGCCGCCGGGTCCATCCCGGCCACCGCGCCTGGAATTCCGTTCTGGGCCTCCGGGTCGGTCCGCAAGTCCAGAATCAGGATCCCGGGCTGCCGCTCGATGATGTCCTCAGCAAGGCTCAGGGGAGCAATGGCCGCCATGGGAATGGGAGCCACTTCCGGGCTCGGGCTCCCGGCAGTCAGGGTCACCATGGCCAGCACAGCCAGGGAACCGCCCACCGCCAACTTGAGCCGCGGCTTGTTGACGGGCGTCAGTTCCACCGGAATCCGCTTGGCCTGGAACAACGCCTCGACCTTCTCCGCCCCCACGAAGGCAAGGACGGCGCCGGCCACCATCACGAGAGCCAACACCAGCGCCGGCACACCCAACACCTCGTGAAGGAGGGAAACCTCCCCGGAGCCTGCCAGGTAGAGGGAATGGAGCCCTGGCACCCAGTCCACCGTAAGGGTAAAGAGCGCGATGCCAAGGAAGATCCCCACAAAGGTCACCCACCCGTCGAGGCGCCCCGAAACCATGGAGACAACAGACGTCCCCGGGCAGAGACCGCTCATGATGAAGCCGATACCCAGGAGGAACCCGCCTAATGCCTGCGCGGGCATGTAGGTGGGATTGATCCAGATCAGGGACATGTCCACCAAACCCAGCGATGCCAGTCCATAAAGACCGACCATGGCCACCAGGATGGCGGTGAACATGACCTTGAAGACGGTCATGTCGTTCAGATAGAACTGCCCCGCCAGCTTCCTGGCGTTTCCGAAACCGGCCCGCTCCAGGACGAACCCGAAGCCGAAGCCGATGAGAATGCCCGTCAGGAGACGGAGGTCGTCCGTCGGGAAGGTCAGCGGAAAGATTGCGCCGGTCATGTCCATTGCCTCCTCACCAGATGGGCTACGGAATAGCCCCCTGCAAACACCATGAGCATGAACACCCAGCTACCCGTGCCCAACCCGGCCCCTCCGCTCAAAGCCTGTCCGGACGTACACCCCCGGGCAAGGGCAGCGGCGAACCCCATGATCACTCCTCCCGCCATGGCGTAGGTGAGGCGCCCTTTCACCGAGATGTTGGGCCCCTTCTCCACCTTGGCGGCCAACCGCCCGGCGCTCAGCGCCCCCAGGAACCCACCTAGGATCACGCCGACTACCTCCACAACCAGCCAGTTCCGAAGGGGAGATGCCCCGTTGGCCACGTAGCTCTTCAACACCGTGTTTTGGGCGGTCCATTCGGGAGCCACCTGGTTCGCGACGACGGCCAGGGACCGCTTCGGCAGTGCCGTCGCACCCAGGCCGGTACCGGCGACCAGGTAGGCCGCCAGAAGCACGAGGCCCAGGATCACCCCGGCCACGTACGGATTCCAATAATCTTTGGCTTTCATCAGTCTATTACCTCATGGCGATTTCGGAGACCCATCCCGTGGCCTGGCCGGCGAAGACCAGGATCCATCGAAGGGCGAATCCACCGAGAAGAACCAGAATGGCCGTGCCCTTACCGGGCACGGCTCCGTGTCTGTACTCCAACCACTCCCCCACCAGGGGAGTCAAAAGCCCCAACGCCACCACCAGGGTCCAGAAGGCGGCGGTATAAGGGCCGCCAAGAATGACGGCCAATGCCCCCTGGGAGGAGCTTCCACCGGTGGCCAACCCGATCATCCAGAGGGCCAGGAGAGCCAACTCTATGGCAATCAGGCCCATGTCTGCCCTGCCAAGGGTTATCCGCTCCCTGTCATTGAGCCCGAACAGGAGCATGAAGGCGGCTCCAGTCGAGAGGCCCGACACCAGGAAGAGGGGCCCCAACAGAGCCGAGTTCCAGAGAGGGCGGGATGCCATGGTCCCCAACAGGACGCCGGTGTAGATGCCCAGCGATGCTCCCATGAGGATGTTCAGCTTTGCCAGAAGGGGAGTGTTCCCCTCGGCCCATTCCTCCAGCCTCCGGAAGAGGGCGATGCCGCCTAGTTTCTCTCTCACCGCCACTTTGAACTTTGCCGGCGTGGTAACCCATGCCAAGAGGACAGACACCGGATAGACTCCGAGGAGGATCCAGGCGCCCCAGGACATGGGAGAAGTAAGCTTGAAGGTCAGGTAGAACCTCCAGGCGTTGAAAGGATGCTCCAGGTCCAGCCACAGAAAGAACATCCCCACCGAGATGGCAATGGGCGCCACCCAGGGCATGAGGGAGAGGGCTGTAGACGGTTCCCCATCGGATTTCCGCAACAGGCGGATTCCCATGAGGATCATGAGTCCAGCCACCACTCCACCCAGAAAAAGGTACAGGGGAATCTCCCAACCCCACACGTGCATGGTGGGATCGATGAGATGGTTGTGCCGTGTATTCGTAATCTCGTTCATCGATCCCTCACTTCAGGTAGAAGTGCTTGGGTTTCGTCCCGGCGTCGGGCTTCAGGGTGTACCAGTCACGGGTGGCCAGGACCCTGGAGATCTCGCTATCGGGATCGTTCAGGTCTCCCATATAGATGCTCTGTGTCGGGCAGATCTCCTGGCAGGAGGTGGTGGGAATACCAGCCTCCAAGCGGGCATGCAGAAGGTGCACTTGTCGGCGGCTCCGCTCCTGGGGTCGATATGCCGAGCCTGGTAAGGGCAGGCCGTGATGCAAGCCTTGCATCCGGAGCACTTGTCAGGGTTCACCTGCACGGTACCTCCGGGTCCATAATGGGAGGATCCCGTGGGGCAGACCGTCACGCAGGGAGCATCCTCGCAGTGGTTGCATCGCTCCGACCGGATGGCCATCCGGAGTTTCGGATACTCCCCCTCCAGTAGTGTGTAGATCCAATCCCTGGAATACTCCGGAGCGGTATCGTTTTCGGTCTTGCATCCGATGACGCAGGCCGCGCATCCCACGCAGGTCCCGGTGTCGATGGCCATGCCATAGCGAACGTCGCTCATACGGCCACCTCCTCACTCACCAACCGGGCTTCATTCCCGGCAGCGGCTTCCTCCTGCGCCGCGTTCCCGGCGGCGGCCACCTCCGCGTCCACATCCGCGGCTCTGAGGAAGGTCACGAAGTTCACGTTCATCCCGGTGCCGCCCATGATGGGGTCCGTCTTGTACCGGGTGACCAACTCGGCGTCGTCGATCCCCTTCCCATAGACCTGCTTCAGCCCCTTCGCCTTCCGGCCGTAGCCATGGACCAGGTACACGGCGTCCGGGTGGATGCGGTCGGTGACCTTCACCGGCGCGCTGAAGCTGGACCGGACCCCGTCCTGGTTCTGGAGGTACACCCGGTCCCCACTCTTCAGCCCCCAGCGCTGAGCGACCTTCCGGTTTACCCAGACCCCATTTTCGTCCATGACCTCCGAGAGGAGGCGATTGTTTGTGGTCCGACCGAAGGTGTGAACGGGCGAGCGCCCAAAGAGAAGGCGGTAGTAACCCTGGGGCGGGTCCTCCACTTCCTCGTCATGCCAGGTCGGCATGGGGTCGAACCCGTGCGACGCCAGCTTCGGGGAGTAGAGCTCGATCTTTCCCGAATCCGTCCAGAAGACGGGCGGGGCTCCCTCTTCGAAGTAGATGGGCCCTTGTTCTCCAACAATGACCCCATCCCGTTGGAGGACCTCGCAGTCCAGTCCGGCGGCTTCCACCCGGGTCTTTGCATACTCCATGGAATCCTTCCATGGGAAGAACTCGGGCAGGCCGATGCGTTGCCCCAACTCCTTGGCGATCCACCAGCCAGGCTTGGACTCGTACATCGGCGGAACCACCTCCTGCCGAACCGCCACATACGGGACTCGCCAAGGGGGGTTGAAGACCTCGTCACACCGCTCCAGGTAGGTGGCCTCGGGGAGGACCACATCGGACCACCCCACGATTTCCGCCGGGAGGATGTCCACGGTCACCAGGAAATCCAACTCCTGGATGGCCCGGTAGGTCTGCTCCGGATTGGGAAGGGTGGTGGGCAGGTTGGAGCCGTACACCATCCACCCCTTGATGCGGGAATCCCCGACGACCCCGGGGATGGCCGCATCGCAGATCCCCTGGGCCAGGGCTTCGTCAGCCAGAGGGTAGTCGCTGGGATTCAGCCGATCCGCCACAGGGATGTCATGATCCAGGTATCCCGGATACTCGTACGGCGGGATCTCCAAGGTGGAGGGCACGAAGAAGCCGCCCTTCCGTCCCCATGAGCCCAGCAGGGCGTTCAAGATGGCGATGGCTCTGGACCTCTGGGTATCGTTCCCATACCAGGTCACATGGCGGCCAGGGTGGACCAGAGTCGCCGGTCGGGCCCCAGCCATCATCCGGGCCGTGCGGCGGATCTGCTCCGGGTCCAATCCTGTCCGAGTATAGGCCCATTCGGGGGTGTAGGCCCCTACGTGCGCCTGGAGTTGCTCGAAACCGTAGCCGTAGGTCTCGACGTACTCCCGGTCGTAGAGCCCCTCCCCGATGATGACATTCATCCAGGCCAAAAGAAGAGCGATATCGGTCCCAGGCTTGATAGGCATCCACTCAGCGGATTTGCTGGCCGCTACCGAGAACCGCGGATCCACTGTGATGATCTGGGCTCCATTCCGGATGGCATCGGCGAACTCCTGCACCTGGGTGTTGTGCATGTTCTCGCCCAGATGGCTCCCAATGAGGACCAGGCACTGGGAGTTCTTGATATCGGTCCGTTCGGGGGAGCCCACGCCCCACCCGTAGGTGAGGTCGAAGCCGACATCCCTGGGACCGCGGCACTGGGCATAGGAGGGAGCGGCGATGTTGGGCGAGCCGTAGGCGTGGAAAAGGTGTTTCATCCAATTCCCGCCGTACCCGTGGGAGAAGAGAGCCAATGCTTCCGGCCCGTGCCGAGCTTTGATTCTCTCGAAGTTCTCCGCCACCTCGTTCAGGGCCGCGTCCCAGGAAACCTCCTCGAACAGCTGGGACCCTCGGGCATCCCGGCGGATCATGGGCTTCTTCAACCGGTCCGGGTCATAGAGAATGCCCGTCCCCCAGGCACCCCTCGGGCAGAGGTGCCCCTGGGAAAGGGGATCCTTCGGGTTCCCCTTGATCTTGGTGACCTTCCCGTCCTTAACATGGGCCAGGATTCCGCACTTCCAGAAGCAGAGCTCGCAGAAGGAAGGAATGATCTGTTCCCCCTCCGTCCCCGGGTTGACCGTGGGGTTTCCGTAGAGGCCGAACCAATCCGTGGTGACGCCGCTCAATGCGGCCGTACCAGCCACGCCGTAGGAGCTCATCCGGATGAATTCACGTCGTTTCATGCCGGGACTCTCCGATCTATCATATTCAACATTTTATATGTCCTCTTTCTTAGACACCGCCCTGGGTGAACCGATTCTCAACAAGGAAATGGCACCAGATGGCGCTAAGGTGGCCCTATTGGAAGCAATGGTAGGGCCAAACCGGGGGAAAAAGCCGCTCCCATCTCCTGAACCCCTAAGTGATTGACATGCAGTAACTTTAAGGGTGAAACAATTGGAAAGAAAGAGACTTGGCGTTTATCCTCTGTCCAGACGGGCGACATTATGTCCCCAGGGGACCGGTGGCGGGTCCTAAATGGGCGTGGGGCGATTTGGCCCAATTCGCAGAGAAGCTCGGGAGGAAGAGAAGCTCGGGAGGAATATGAAAGGGGCAGCCTCGGATGCCGCCCCCTGAATCAACATATCATTCGTGCTGAAAGCTGAGGATTACTGCTCTTTTCGCACCGTCACCACCACCTGCCCCCGGTCATCGAACTCCAACACCATCCAAGTATTGGTAGTGCCACAGAGAAGACAGAAGGCGTGCTCTCGGTCCAGCACCTTCAGATCAGACACCTGTCCACACCCTTCACACTGGGCCCGGACCGTGGTCCATTCCTCTCGGAGCCCGC
>JBDRDQ010000567.1:0-9512 GCA_043820695.1 Gemmatimonadota bacterium
CCATCTGGGCCGCTGGGGCACAGGTATGGCCCGGGGCTGAAGAACAGCGGTGCTGGAACCACAAGATCCGCAACGTCCTGGACCGGCTGCCCAAGAGGGAGCAAGGGGAGGCCAAGGAGCTGCTCAGGACCGTCACCTACGCCCCGAGCTTGGACGAGGCCCTTGAGGCTCGAGAAGCCTTCGGAAAGCGCTACGGACCCTGGTATCCGAAGGCGGTGGAGACCTTGGAAGACGACTGGGAGCGGATGGTCACCTTCTACCGCTTCCCGGAGAGCCACTGGAAGCACCTGAGAACGACGAACATCGTAGAAAGTCCGTTCGCATCCGTTCGTCTCAGGACCTCTGCTGCAAAGCGGCTCAAGCGAGTCGAGAACGCAACGGCTCTGATCTGGAAGCTCTTGGGAGTGGCCGAGAAGCGGTTCAGAAGGCTGGATGCACCTCACCAGCTGAAAGACGTGTTGGAAGGAAGGAAGTTCAAGGACGGAAAGCCCGTCTCAACCGACCAGCGGAAGGAAGCCGCCTGAGACGTTTACACACTTATTGACCAGAGCTCATTTTCAGATCGAGGCGTCCCTGTCGGGAATGTACAAGGCAGAACCGGACATGGCCGCCCAACAGGGCCTGGATCCGGCGCTTTTCAAGTACATCGGAGCAGCCATGAAGGCAGGCACCGGAGGGAAATGAGGCCCAGTTCGGCAAAGATCCCGAGCGCCCAGGAGCCGGTCCCGGTACGGTAGCGAGCTACCTCACCGGGACGGGCGTTTCGGGACGAACCGGTCCTCAAAGTAATCCACCTTCACGCCGCATCCGTCCCACATTCGCTCGTATTCCTCCATCCGCCTGGCCACAAACGCCCGGGCTTCATCCGGGCCACCGAGGAAGCGGGCGACACGGGCATCCCTGGAGGGCGCTTCTACGGCAATGAGATCCCCTCCAAACCTCACAATCAAGAGTTCCCCCGCCAGTTGGGTTTGGTGCCGCTCCTCCACTGGGAAGTGGTCGGCAAGCTCTTTCCATTCACTGGCGGAGAGGGGCACCGTTCCACCCAATAGAACGCTCCGCTTGAACTCATCAATCGTCATTGGTCCCCACCTTTTGAAGCCCGGTCCTCATCCACCGCGAAGGCCGCAGCGGCTTCGGCATGAATCAGGGTCGTGTCAAAAAGGGTTACGGGCACATCACCCTGCTTGAGGAGAAGGCCGATCTCGGTACAGCCCAGGATGACGCCCTGGGCCCCCGCCCGCGCCAGATCCTGAGTGATCCGTTTGAATTCGCCCCTGGACTCCTCCCGGATTTCACCCTGCACCAGCTCACCATAGATCACCTGATGAACCAACTCCCGATCCATGGCCGGCGGGATCTCGACGGTGAGGCCGTGCGTTTGCTCAAGCCGTCCCTTGTAGAAGGGCTCTTCCATCGTGAACCGTGTTCCCAGGAGCCCCACCCGCTCCAGTCCTGAGGCTTTGACCCTCTCCGCTGTCGCATCGGCGATGTGTAACAGCGGTATGGAGACCTGGGCTTCGATGGCGGGAGCCACAAGGTGCATGGTATTGGTGCACAGAACCAGGAAATCGGCCCCGGCCTTCTCCAGGCTCAGAGCGTCGCGAGCCAGGAGGTCACCCAACACCTCCCATTCCCCTTGGTGTTGGAGGGTTTCGATCTCCTGGAAATCCTCACTGAGGAGTAGGATCCGTGCTGAGTGGAATCCCCCCAACCGCCGCCCCACCTCCCGGTTCAGGATTTGATAGTAGGGAACCGTGGATTCCCAACTCATTCCTCCAAGAAGGCCAATGGTCTTCATGCAGATCATCCCCCGCTGACGCCTGGCGGCGACAGGCCCCTTCAGGCCTCGGAAGGGTTGAAGGTCCGAACCGCTGCCAGCCAAGCGAAGGGGTTCTCGAGGTGGATCGCATGGCCGGCCTTGGGCATGAGCCGGAGAACGGCGCCCGGAATCCCTTCGGCCATACGTTCCGCAACCTGAGTGAACTTTCGGTCTTCTTCACCCGCCATGAGGAGGGTCGGCATCCTGATGTCCTGGAGGGAGTCCCAAAAGGAAGGCTGGGCGCCAGTCCCGATTCCCCGGAGACACGCCGAGAGAGCTTCCGGACGGTTCTGGAGTTTCAGCTCCCTGGTCAGTGATCGGACTTTCGGGGGAAGCTTCCCCTGGGTGGCGAAAAGGGGGATGCCCATCCAGTGATCCACGAACTCTTCCATCCCTCCCCGAAGAATACCCTCCGCAAGCGCTTCGTCGGCCCGCCGCCGTGCCTTCCGCTCGCTTTCCCCCGCCAAACCCGGAGACGCGCTCTCCAAGATCAGGCAGGAGATCCGTGAGGGATCCATGACGGCCCCGGCCAAGGCAATACGTCCCCCCATGGAGTAACCGAGCCACCTGGCTTTCTCGATCGACAGGGTGTTCAGAACCTGCCCAAGGTCCTCGAGCATCTCCTCCAACCGGTACCGCTCCGGGTCGGGGGAGAAGTCGCTCTCCCCGTGACCCAAAAGGTCCACGGCCACCACCTGATGGGCCTGAGCCAACCCAGAGACCAGATCCTCCCCCCAGGAAAGGCCACTTCCGGTGAAACCGTGGACCAGGAGAAGGGGCTCGCCTGCGCCCCGAACCCGGACCTTCATGCGGAGTCCGTCCCGTAAGATCACGAACATAGTGATTCTCCCCTACTCATATAGATCATCGAGGTCGGCCGCTGCCAACTCGATGAGGAACTCCCCTATGCTTCGGGTGAGGGCATCGAAGAAGTCGGCCCCTTTTCGAGCCGTGGCCGGCCGCGGGTCTCCCACCCCGGTGTCCGAGGTAACCAAGATCCAGTTCCTGGGAGCCCAGGCCAATCCATCCCTCAGCCCCTTCAGCTTGAACGCTCGAGCATGTCCCTCCCCCGCCTCCGAGAGGGGGAGAACCTGATCAGGGATCAGATGGAGCATGAGGCTCGTTTCCATCTCGCCCGCATGGTCTCCAGGATCCTTAAAATACTCGGCATTATCCAGGACCTTCCACCAGTCCACCACACTGAGGAATACGTCGGTTTTCGCCTGGAGCTCCCGGATCATGGGCCGAAACTCGTTCCCACCATGGCCGTTCAGGATCAGAAGCTTCGAAACCCCCTGTGCCTCCAAGCTCTCCACGAGGTCAGCCAGGAGGAATGCCTGTGTACTGGGATTCAGATTCAGCGTGTGAGGAATTTCCACTTGCTGGGCATTGGCCCCAAAAGGGACGGTGGGGAGGACGATGCAGCGGGCCCCCGCCTCCCATGCCATTGCGGCAGCACCGATGGCAACGGCCTCTGATTGGATGGAGTCGGTAGCGTAAGGAAGATGGAGGTTGTGGGCTTCCGTGGCACCCCACGGGAGAATGGCCACCTCGTACTCCACCTCCCGAACCGTCTTCCAGGTGGTTTCAGCGAGGACGAAAGGACGCGGCATATCAGATTCCCCAATCCAACGTAGTCTCCGGACCCGGGCCACACCCGTAGTTGGGTCGGCATGGTTTTGATAACTTTGTGAGGCACGAACTGAGCCAGCCTATCTGGTTTGAGCTCCGCGCGCACCTCTCCCGGCATCCATTCAGGGCTTCCACATGTTCTTATCGCCCCGACATAAGATCCTCTTCGTACATATCGCCAAGACAGGTGGGACCAGCGTGCGGTCGGCCCTTCAGCGCCTCCACTGGACCGACCCCTACGCCATACCTATCCACCTGGTGAACGGTTTGACCCGGATCCTCAAATACAAAACGGGGGCCAAGTTCCCCCGTCACGCCAAGGCCATCGCGGCGTTTGAGTGCATCGGCGAACCCTTCTGGAGCCAGCTCTTCAAGTTCACCTTCGTCCGGAACCCCTGGGATCTTCAGGTCAGTAACTGGCACTACCTCGGAAGACACCCGAAAGCCCCCCTCTCCGGTCTTCGGGACTTCGAGGAGTTCCTTCGCTACATGTTCAGAAAAGACCGCCCTTGGGATTATCACATCGACACCCATCGGGAAATCCAGAGCCACTACGTAACCGATCACTCCGGGAAGGTCATCCTGGACTTTATCGGACGATTCGAGCGGCTCCATGAGGATTTCGAAGAGGTTTGCAGGCTCGGGAGGACACCTCAGGTCAGCCTCCCTCACAAACGACGGTCCCTGGGGCGGAAGAAAGACTACCGGAGCTACTACGACGACGTCACCGCCGGGCTCATCGCCGAACATTACGCCCAGGACATCGAGCTTTTCGGCTATTCCTTTGACGACTTCGACCGGGAGATGAAGCCTGTGGGACCCCTGACCCTATCCCCTGCGCCCGCAACCTCCCGCTAAGATTCCGGAACGCCCTACCTTCGTTCCAAGGGAACGCCGTAGGGGTAGAGCACACTCAAATCCACATGTTCGTAGGGAAGGGCATCCAGGAAGGTCGTCCCAACGAAGGGTCCCGGAGCCTCCACCACCACGATCGTTTTCGCGAACCCCGTCTCGTCGAACCCTCTCCTGAAATGCACCCGGGACTTCACCACGATGACGTCGAAATTCTCCAGTGACATGGGGAGGAAGCCGAAGCGCTCCGGTTCGGTAACTTGCTCGTAAGTGGGGGTAATAATGACGGCATTCCCATCCCCGAACTCCACCACCGCCACCTTATCGTAGCTGAAGCCCTGGTCGAAGTATCTCAAGGTCCCCTGGATTCGGGCCGGGGTTCCTCCCGACGGGGTGAAGCCACCGACCTCCATGTCGAAAGGATCCCCGGGCTGGGCACCCCCCTCCGCCAGGGCTTTCAGAACCGCGGGGTCGGTGATCGTCCCATAGAGGACCCGCCCGATCCCCGCGTTCTCAAACGCCCGCAAGATATGGGTGGCGTCCCCGGGGCGGTCTGAGTGATCACCCACGGCTACCGGAGTGGCTTGGTCCGCGACAGCCAGGCGAACGATCCTGGCAGCCTCTTCCGGAAGGGGGTATCGCCCCAGGGCGAAATCCTCCCGGACTCGCCAGAAAAAGTCGTTCATGTCGTCAGCGATGCGGTCGGCGAGCTCCTGGTCGTTATCCGTCATGACATGGATCGTGGCCCCTACATCCGGGACATCGGACCATGGATAGCCATAGAAGACACTGACAAAGGCATTCTCCTCCCGGGCTTCCCACCGCCTGGCCCGCTCCATGATCTCCATGGAAGGTGAGGCTCCGGTCCATTGGAGTACCGTGGCCGTGATGATTCCCGGCTGCCGGGTCGCGGTGGTGGGGGAGTAACTTCCCTTCAGCGTCATGTGGAGGGCCCGGGCAGCCCTCGAACCCTGAAGGGCCGCATCGTAGTGGGGATACCTCTTGGTCGTGAAAGCGAAATCGGCCCACGCAAGGAACTCGGCATCCTCGTTGCCGTGAAGATCGAAGCTGGCGGCAATCGGAACATCGGGGCCCACGACCTCTCGGAATCTCCGGGCGATCTCGGCCTCGGGCCTCGGCACGTTCCTCACGGCCATGGCCCCGTGGAGGGCCAGGTAGACGCCATCGACTGGAAGGGAGGCCTCCAAATCCTGGATCATCAGGTCGAGGAAGTGGTTGAAGGCCTCCTCCGTATTCCAGCTCCTGGAGGAGCCACCAAAAACTCCCAGGGGCGACGAGAGCCCGATCAGTTCCATGTCGCCATAATCCTCGGCCATGGATACGAACCCGCCGATGTATCCACCCTCTCGAAGAAGGGCGTCTCCTCCCAGCGGGGGACTCACCCGCTCCCAGTCCTCTACCGTGAC
Organism: Gemmatimonadota bacterium; assembly: GCA_043820695.1. Classification (GTDB taxonomy): domain Bacteria; phylum Gemmatimonadota; class Gemmatimonadetes; order Longimicrobiales; family Gaopeijiaceae; genus JABDNZ01. The sequence continues at coordinate 5,734 of JBDRDQ010000567.1, forward strand.
ATCACCCCCGGGACAAAAAGTGCAGGTCTCGTGGGAGAAGGTGGCCACTGCCACCCGGAAGACGTGTGGGCCGGCCTCTCCGCCAGGGCTGCAGGAGCCGAGGATGCACACCACCGGGAGGAAAAGGAGGATTGGTACCTGGCGCATGGGATCGTTTCCGGTCTGGAAAAGGCGTGGAAGATGTAGGAAGGAAACGAGGCCTTCCTGGAAAGGGCCTGCTCAGCCGGCCTTTGCCGCATCCGGGTCTCCGTGTCCACCTGGAGACCTGCCCGAAGGACCGTGCCGCACCAGCTTCGCTATGGCGTTGCCCAAATCCTCAAACCCTCCTGGTTTCAGGAGGAAGTCATGGGCGCCAAGGGCCAGGGCTCGATCCCTGACGCCAGGGTCCTCACACCCCGTGAAGACGATGACAGGGATCCCGCGAAGCTCCCGCTGCTCAGCCAGCCATTCCAGGAGATCCAGCCCGGTCCCATCGTTCAACCAATGATCCAGAATGATCAGGTTTGGGCGCGGATACCGTCTTGCCTCATGGAAAGGCCACATACTCAGGAGATAGGATTTGGCCTCTCCCAGGCTCTGTGTAACGGTCACATGTTTGCCCAACCCATGGTAATCCAGAAGAGCCTGGACCAGCACAGCATGATCCAGGTTGTCCTCTACCAGCAGGATGATGTCGTCCACAGGGGCACCACCTCCCTCAGAAGCACGTCAACCGGCCAAGTGTCGCCGCCAGATGATCGGGAGTGTTGGGATTGGCGGAGACGCTCTTAACTTGCCGCTCAGCGGGTTTACGGGCAAGTGAATCGGTGAGTCACCGGTAGAAGTACCGCCCCTTGAGTGCCCTCGTCACTTCCGTACTCTACGCCATGGATCCATTCGGTCAGGGAGGGCCGGGAGGTGGAGCCCCATTTCCACGGCATCCAGAAGCTGGGGGCCGCTTACGGGCTTGGCTAAAATAATGTCCGCACCATATTCCTGGGCCAGGTCCAGCTGGTCCACAGCCCAGCCCGACACGGCGATCAGGGGCATGTAAAGACCGGCTTCCCGAAGCTCCTTGATAAACCTGAGCCCGTTGAAATCGGGCATGGCAAGGTCCGTCACCACCAGCTCTACGGCCTCTTCCCGACAGAGTTTCAGGGCGTGCTCACCATCGGACGCAAAGAGAAGATCGTGCCCGGCATTTTCCAGGATGGTCCGTTCGAGGACACGGTCCATCTCTTCGTCGTCTACAATGAGAATCAGGGCCATTGGATTCTCCAGCTACTGGTCTCTCTTGGTCTCTCCTGGGATCCTACACCATTCCAGGAGTGAGGTCCACCATTTCTCTTTCCACGCCGTCCCATTCACGCTGAAAACAGCCTACGGTTGGCGCTTCTGGTCTGCCACAGACCGGAGCAGTGCATGGTTCGCCTCCACCTCCAGGAATTCGTCCCATTCCAGGTAATAGCCCTCAGGATCGTAACCTACGAAGGTCCGCACGAAATCCCCTTCTGATGATATCCCCGGGGCCCGGAGCTCGAAGCTCAGCACACCACGCATGTGTTCGAGCCATAGCTCCAGCCCAGTGGTGAAGAAGGAGACGGTCACAGCCTTCTCCTCCGTCGCCTGGTGAAGGCCCCGCTCCCCGTCAACGAAGCCCAGGAAGCCCGTCAGGGATGCGGGGAAGACCTTTGCCCACCCCTGGTCCACCAGGATGTCCACGCCCAGGGCCTCCCGATAGAAGGCCTGGATTCCCTCAAGGTCCTGATAATAGAGCCAGAGTACCGTGCCTCGGACGCCGAGGGTTTCAGGTCGGGTGGTGTTGACGCCCGGAGCCGTCTCGGTACCATCGGGAAAAAGGGGTTCGACCTGGTTCAGAACGGGGAGAAGAGCTTCGTTCTCCGGATGCTCGTTGAACCGCTCGAACTCCAGGAGGTAACCCTCCGGATCGATGGCCACGAACCCGTCATGGGGGCGACCTTCCGCGGGCCCTCCATCTTCCGGCCCCAGAGGCGAGCGCATCTCCACACCAGCACCTGACAGATACTCCCACCACCCTTCCACCTCGTCGGTCACCACCGCCAGGGTGACGCTCTTGGGTTCAGAGGATGAGTGCATCCCCCGCGTCTCGTCCACCAGGGTCAGACAGGACGTGGGGCCTACCCTGAGGATTTTGGCGAACCCGTAGTCGGCAATCGTGACGAAGCCCAGCGTTCGGGTGTAAAAGGCCCAGGCTTCATTCAGGTCTTTGTAATAATAGAAGGCGTTGGTCGCCGTGATCGCCGGGAGGACCGGTGTTGGATTGGTCATACCTTCCTCGGGGGTGTTCGCCCTTTCGGTTTCCCCACCGCCGCAGGCTGCCAACAAACCTAAGCAAACCAGCAGTTGGGCTCTTCCCAGAGTCATGAGCGGTTCCCTTCGTCCAGCTGTCAACAGGAGGGTGCTCCGACAAGCTCCGAACCGGGTCACCCGGCCAAAATGATCCTGGCCCCAGCGACCAGCAATACTGCTGCCAGAATCCAATGCAGAGTTCTTGGGCTGAGCCGGTTGGCCCCAAACCCGGCACCCAGCCATCCTCCGAGGGCTACGGCACCCATCCAAACCGGAAGGAAAACGGGGACCTCCTGAGCGTGGAAGGCCACTCCCACCAGGGCCGCCAAGGAGTTCACCAGGATGAAGGCCGAAGAAAGGCAGGCCGTCGTTTTTGCCGATGCCCACCCCTTCAGAATGAGAAAGGGCGCGAGGAAGATCCCGCCACCGATCCCAATGAGCCCCGAGAGGAGGCCGATCCCTCCGCCGGCCGAAAGGGAGGCCCACAACGGGGGCTCCCCCGCAACTTTCTCCTCCGGGGTGGGCGGTTTCCAGATCAAAAGAGCTGCGGCCCATAGGAGGGCAAGTCCCACCAACGGCCTGAAGACATGGGCCGGTAGGGAAAAGTACCCCCCGACGAAGGCCAGCGGTACGGAGGTGACGATGAAAGGAAGGAGGAGCCTCCCGTTGAAATGCCCGGCCCGCGTGAATTTCACCAGGCCTATGGATGCCACGACCACGTTCAGAGTCAGAGCGATGATCCTGAAGCTCTCAGGGGCGACGCCCAGCAGCGCCATCGCCGCCAGGTACCCGGATCCGCCTCCCTGCCCTACGGCCGAGTAGAGCACGGCCATGAGGAGGAAGAGGCAGGTGAGCCCCAGGATCAGGCCAGGATCTTCCATCAGCAATTTCTCCCTCGGAGCACGTCCGGGATGGAAAGGCGAAGAGGACGATGGAACGTCACGGAAGTCCGTTTCCGTTCGGCAATCAAGCTGCTTCGGTCCTTCGTCCGCAGCAAGGCGGAAGTCGAAGGAATCCGCCCTCAACACTCACGGGGGGTCGGATTGTCTTATCTTAACTGGAGTGTCATCGGCGGCTGGGCTCTCCCGGGCCTCGCCGCCGCATCGATGTAAGCGAATGACTGAACCACAGATTTCCTATATGCGCTTTCTAAACCGTCTTCGTTTCCGCCCCATCTTCCGCCAGTGGTGGGTCCTTCTCCCAGCGTGGACGCTGGCCCTGGCTTCTCCGTTGGCAGCCCAGGAGACAACCACAGCCTCGTCGGCGAGTGCCAGGATCCCCACGGTAAGTGCCTCCAGGGTTGAAGGGGCATTGAACCTGGACGGGATCCTGGATGAAGAGGCCTGGCTCCGGGCGGTTCCAGCGACGGCTTTCACTCAGTTGGATCCCTTCGAGGGCCAACCTGCCTCCGAAGAAACCCAGGTCTTCTTCCTCTATGACGACGATGCACTCTATGTGGGTGCCATGCT
>JBDRDQ010000568.1:0-6861 GCA_043820695.1 Gemmatimonadota bacterium
GCCCCTCGTACCCCGATATCTACAACGCCCAGACACTGCTGGAAGGTTGGAGGGTCTGCGGCGCGGCGCGAATATCCTGGACCTTACACAGAAGGGTCAACCATGAGACTCGGCATCGTAGTGAACAACATCGAAACCGAAGAGGCCGGCTACACCACCAGTCGGCTCGCAGTCGCAGGTATCAACATGGGGCACGAAGTGTGGATCATGGGAGTTGGGGATCTGGCTTACGACCCCGATGAGGCCATTCGTGCCCGTGCGCGATCGGCACACAAGAAGCACTACAAGACCTCGGAAAGCTACCTCAAAGACCTTCAGGGCAAATCAGCCCTCTCCGAGAGGATCACCGTCGATGACCTCGACGTGCTTATCCTGCGGAACGATCCGTCGCAGGACGCCATATCCCGGCCGTGGGCGGCAACTGCGGGCATTGTGTTCGGGCGAGTCGCCATGAGGCACGGCGTGATCGTGGTAAATGACCCGAACGGCCTCGCCAAAGCGACGAACAAGATGTACTTCCAGGGTTTCCCCGAGGAGGTCCGACCCAAGACGCTGGTCACTCGGGACCGGAACGAGATCAAGGCATTCGCCAAGGACCATAACGGCACCATCGTCCTCAAGCCGCTGCAAGGATCGGGGGGTGACAGCGTCTTTATGGTGAGGCCCGAGGATGTGCCCAACCTCAACCAGATGATCGATGCGGTGAGCAGGGACGGGTATGTGATTGCCCAGGAGTATCTTCCCGCCGCTGCCGAGGGGGACATGCGACTCTTCCTGATGAACGGGCAGCCGCTACGCTACCGTGGGAAGTACGCCGCGTTCCGCCGGGTACGGACGGGTGGTGACATGCGCTCCAACGTCCATGCCGGCGGCAAGTTGCGAAAGGCGGAGGTAGACGACGTGGCGCTCCATCTGGCGGAGATGGTCCGGCCCAAGATCGTACAGGACGGGATGTTCCTGGTCGGCCTGGACATCGTCGGTGACAAGATGATGGAGATCAACGTGTTCAGTCCCGGTGGGTTGGGAAGTGCGCAGAAGTTCGAGGGGGTGAACTTCAATCGCGCCGTGATCCATGCGTTGGAGCAGAAGGTGGACTACATGAGGTATTATCGGCGCAACTTCGACAACCGCGAAATGAACTCGTTGTAGGGTTCATTCCGCTTCCTGAGGCCTGTGGCTGCGGGTTGGGAAAAAGAAAGGGGCGGGATGGACTCGAGTCCTTCCCGCCCCTGCCGTATTGAGGAGAACTCCTATCGACTACTTTCCGCTTCGATTCTGGGTCACCTTCTGGATGACGCCCTGAGCGAATTCCCTTCCGCCGATGCCGAAGGCGATGGCGGCTGCCACGGCCACCGAGCCGACAGTGGCGGCGAAGGCGATGGTGATGATTTCCTGGCCCACGTTGAGCTGCTGAAGGGCCATGGAGGCAGCCAGCACCAGGATGGCGATTCTGGCTACCAGCCCGAGGGGCCCGGCCACCGGGGAAGCCCCGGATCGGATCGTCTGCTCAGCTAGGCCGGCAAAGTAGAACCCGAGGCCGAGGACCATGACTGCCAGGATCAACTGCCCGCCGAAGTATGCCACCTCCTGAAACATGAGGGCCACGGTGCCGAACCCCAGGACCGAGGCTGCTTCGATGGCGGCAAAGAGCATCACGGTCACAAGCACCAGGGTTCCGACCATATCGGAGGGGGACCGGTCCCTGAGGGTCGCCTGGGAAAGCCCAAGGCGTTCCAGGAGGCCGTCGAAGCCGGCGCCCTTCAAAACACTCGCTGTCAGGTCGGCCACCAACCGTCCGACCAGGAAGGCCAGGCCAAGAAGGAGGGCCGCCGCGAAGATAGCCGGGATCGCAGACAGGATCCGCTCCAGCATGGAGCTGGCGGGGCCTGTGACGGAGGTGAGGGCCAGGGCGTTGAGGGATGCCACGACCACCGGGATGAGGATCAGAACGTAGAGGACCAGGCCGGCCAACTTCGAGAGACCGCCCGTGCCGCCATCCGCCGAGATTCCGATCCGGTCCCCAAGGCTATCCACCCCGATCGCCGCGAAGAGGTTGGTCACGATGTCCCGAATGAGTCTTGCGACGACCCAACCCACCCCCAAAATCAGAGTGGCGCCGAGGAGGTTGGGCAGGAACCCGAGGAGCTGATCGGTGACCTCCTGGACCGAACCCAACAGTCCCTCCACGGCCAGGGCACCCAGGATGGCAGGAAGGAAGAGGAGAAGGACGAGCCAGTACACGGATTCGGCAATGGCCTTCGACACCGGTGCTCCAGCGCCGGGGTCCTTGGGTTCCAGGCCGATTCGGTCATCGAAGCGGATACGCTTCAGCACAACGGCGACCAGGCGCCGGAGAGTTGCAGCTACGACCCAGGCGATGACCAGGAGAATCGCCGCCCCGATAAGCCGGGGGAGGAACTCGGCGAACTGAGCCAGGAGAGCGTTGAGCGGTTCGGTCACCAGGGTGAGGTTGAGGACCTGGAAGAAGCCCACGAGGACGAAGAGCATTCCGATCCAGAACGCCAGACGCCCTGCCACGCCGGCCACGTCCATGGGTGGGGCAGGTTCTTCACCCCGGATCCACTGTACAGCCCTGTCTCCAGCAGCAGTTCGACGAATCGCCCCCCGAACCAGGGTGGCGAGAACCATGGATGCCAGCCAGCCCAGCACCAGGATCGCTAGGGCGGCCAGAAGAGAGGGGAGGTAAGACCATGCGTCCTGAAGAGCGGCTTCCACCGCGCTAGAGCCTTGGAGCACCATCTGCTAATCCTCCGGGAAGATCGTGGAGCGGGGTGGGTCCAACGTCCATGTGTAGAACCCTCCGCGGGCAGCGGGAAAACCCCGCATGAAGCCCTAGACGGGTTGGCCCACTCCAATGTCACATGAGGATTCTCATGTCCCGGTCATTGGAGGATGTCGAGGATCTCACCGGCCAGGGACCGCGGAACGTTGGGAAGAAGGGACACTTCCTCCGGAGTAGCGGTCATCAGGTTCCATAGGGTTCCGAAGTGGCTCACGATGGCGTGGATACGCTTCGGTCCCAGACCCTTCACCTCCATTCGCTGCAAGGTTTGGGAGAGCCGTTCCCCCTCCAGCGCAAGGCCGACTGAATCACAGTCACTCAGGTCATGGCCCGCGTTTCCGAGATCGTTCAGGAGGCCAAGCCATTCGTCGTGTGCCCAGCCTTGCGGATGATCCTGGGCGAAACGGCGAAGTTCGAGCAAAAGGTCGCTGGTGGTCATTGTGGGGCCCGTCCACTTCCTAGTCTCAAGGGGATGTCCAGTAATCTCTAGTTTTTCGACTGGAAAAGCCACTCCCATGGGATCGATCCCGCCCTGCCGCCCCACCCCCCCGGGGGCCACGTGGTGAGGTGCCCCGTGATTCTTTTCGAAGCAGGTGGCTGGCTCCAGCCAGGGTAGCGGGTGTAGCTTCCGGCCCAGATTGTTTTCGGCCTGGGCCAGGAAAAAAGCGGAGCAGGAAGGACCGACTCAAGGAGGAACAGCTTGCCGGATGAGATGAAAGGAACGCCGAGCCTGGGGATGTCTCTGTTCCCCGTTATCGTCCTGATTGGTTCTCTCTTCTACACCATCGTCTTTCTGGAAGGATCGGGGCACATCCCTCTCATCATCGGCGCCGTTGTAGCTGCGGTCATCTCCGGCAGCGCACTGGGCATGTCCTGGGATGAGATCCAGAAGGGGCTTACCGGAGGGATCGTCACGGCCCTGCCCGCCATTCTGATCCTGATCATCGTCGGCCTGCTGATCGGTGTGTGGATTGCCAGCGGCGTGGTGCCGGTCATGATCTTTTACGGACTGAAGATCCTTGCGCCGGGCTACTTCCTGGTGGCGACCTGTCTGATCTGTGCCCTCATCTCGCTGGCCACCGGTTCGTCCTGGTCGACGGCGGCCACGGTCGGTCTCGCCATGATGGGAGTCGGCCAGGCCCTCGGGATCCCGGCCGGAATGACCGCGGGTGCGGTGATATCGGGGTCATACTTCGGCGACAAGATGTCTCCTCTCTCGGACACCACGAATCTGGCGCCGGCGGTGGCGGGGACTCAGCTCTTTACCCACATCCGGCACATGGTCTACACTACCGTACCTGCCCTCGTCATTGCCCTTCTCATCTACACCGTCATCGGGATTCTGAGGCCGGCTTCGGGGTCGGTGGAAACTGCAGACTACCTTTTGATGCTCTCGACGCTCTCCGAATCCTTCAATCTTACGCCTTGGTTGCTTCTCGCCCCGGCGGCTGTGCTCTTCCTGGTCTGGAAGAAGACGCCCGCTCTGCCTGCCCTGGTGGTCGGTGTCGTGGTAGGAGCCGTTTTCCTCCTCCTCTTCCAGCGGGAGGCGGGTGCGGGGTCGGCCTCGCTTGTCGGTCGCCTAGTGGACTCCCTCTATACCGGGTATGTGAGTGAGACCGGCGTGGAAAGCGTCGACGGGCTCCTGACCAGAGGGGGCCTCACCAGCATGCTCGACACCATCGCTCTCATCGTGGTCGCCCTGTCCTTCGGGGGGATCATGGAAGCATCGGGCATGCTGGAGCGACTTGCGGCAGCGATCCTGAACCTGGCGCGCTCCACCGGTTCACTCATCGCGGTGACCATTTTCAGCTGCTTCGGGATGAACGTCCTCGCATCCGATCAATACCTCGCCATCATCGTGCCCGGCCGGATGTACCGGGGCGCCTATCTGAAGCGGGGCCTCCATCCGAAGAACCTCTCCCGGGCGCTGGAGGATTCTGCAACGCTCACCTCCCCCCTCATTCCCTGGAACACTTGCGGCGCGTACATGTCAGGGGTCCTTGGGGTGAGCTGTTTCACCTATCTCCCTTTCGCGTTTCTCAACCTTCTTTCGCCCCTGATCTCCATGTTCTACGGGTTCACGGGCATCACCATCGAGAAGATCGAGGACGACCTGGAGTCGCTGGTAGGAGTCACTGATGAGGAGCTGGCGAACAGGGAGTAGGCTGCTCAGTACCCGTCACTGAGGGAAGGAGGGCGCCAAGGCCTCCTCAGTACGCAGGCTGGGGAATGAAAGCCACGATGCGGAGAGGACCCCCGCTCCCTCCTCGGATTTTCATGGGAAAAGCGACGATGTAAGCCCCCCACTCCGGGAGGTCCTCGAGGTTCGCCACGTTTTCGAAGCCCGGCATATTCTCCCGGTAAAGGACCTGGTGGGTCTCGAAAGTGCTGGACTGGCCGAAGTCGATGCTGGGGGTATCGATGCCGATGGCGTCGATCTCCCGGTTTTCCACCAACCATCGGGCTGCCTCCGGACTAAGTCCGGGGAAATGCAGCTCCGGCACGGCTTCGGGTCCTTTCCGGTCGGTCCCGAGATATCGCACCGGATCCGGCCATCGCTCCCCCCAGCCGGTCCTTAGAAGGAGAATGGTCCCAGGGGGGATGGGCCCATTCCTGGATTCCCAATCCATCAGGTCCTGAACGCTGACCTGGTAGTCCGGGCTCGCTCGTTCCGATACGTCCACCACCGCCGCAGCCCCTACGAGGCGGTCCAATGGAACCTCCTCGGAGGTGTGCCGGCCCTCAGCGAAGTGGATGGGAGCGTCGAAGTGGGTCCCACCGTGTTCCGATGCGGAGTACCGGTAGGAAGAGTAGAACCATCCACCCGGCGTCACCCCGTAGGCTTCCTCCTCCAGCTGGAAACCATCGGCCGTTGGCCAGTAGATGGTCTCCTCGGAGAAGGAGTAAGTGAGGTCCACCCATTGTCCGGCCACACCATCGAACACCGCGCCAAAGTCCGGTGCCTGAGATGGTTTGCAGGCGGCAAGGATGAGGATCGCCATCAGTAATGACGTCGCCCGTTTCATGGGACTCTCTCCTTCATCGATGGATTTGGCCAGAACCTCCGACGTCAATGAGGCGGGAGGAGGCCCATGGCCGGCTTCGGTATCTTTGGGCGTGCAATGCGACGGAACTTGAATCCGGCCATGTTCCAGGTTGGAAGGGTACCGCAGACCAGGATTCCTTGCCTCAGAATCAATCCACCCACCAGGCCAAGCAAGGCGCCGATCGCTGCCGCCGGCAGCCAGCCCGCGCTATTTCCCGCTGGCGGATTGAGAGCCACAAACAGCATCAGTCCCAACGGCACCGCCAAACCCATGACGAAATATCCAATCACGAAAAGGCGCTTGCGGAGGATTCTTTGCGCCGACTCCCTCGTATCGGGGAGTTTGTACGCGGCTTGAATGAAGAAGAGGATCACCAGCCCCTCCAGAACCACCAGGATAGCCGCCTCCAGGGCCATGGTCTGGAGCGCGCTCGCCACCTGGGAGCCGTCGCCGAAGAGGGTCACGCCAAGCATGATGGTGAAATGGCCTGTGACGAGTGCGGAAACCACGAAGACGACGGGCACGATGCCGGAACGCCAGAAGGGCACCCCCTTGGATGCTCCCAGCAGCACACCGGTGTAGGCCATGGTCAGCACGGCAAATACGATTCCCCCGATGGATACTACAGTGACCGCCGTACTTCCTGCGGGGCTGCCGGACCGGTGGAGGAGTAAGTGGATGAAAGCGAGGATCATGAAGACCGAGATGATCCAGAACCCTCGGGCGATCCAGGAGGTCCCGGGCTTCATACCAGCCAGGATTGCTCGGCTGGGTGAACCCAAATCAGCCAGCAGAAAGGCGCTACCGATCATCAGCGCCGGGAAGCTGATCCATAACCCCACCGTCGTAGACAACTCCAGACTCTCGCCGATGAAGCCGTTGATGGCCGCGATGGTGTAGGCGCCCGCCCCGACCCCTCCAAGAAACAGGTAGATCGCAACAAGCCAACCCCACTCGGTTTGCAGCTGGCCATTTACTTTCGGATCCATGGTGCCTCTCCCACTTGGTGGT
>JBDRDQ010000569.1:0-12768 GCA_043820695.1 Gemmatimonadota bacterium
TTTTTCGGTCTTTTCACTCCGGTTTCAGCGCGGCGATCCACCCACCCCAGGGTTGACCACCGGGCCCGGGAGCACTCGATATCCATCGGGCACCGACCCTGTAAGGACCTGGGGGCCGTCCCGAGTCAGAGCAATCGTATGTTCAAAATGGGCCGACCGGGCGCCATCCGCCGTGGCCACCGTCCACCGGTCCGCCAGGGTCAGAATCTGATCGGTCCCTGCGCCCAACATGGGCTCGATGGCCAGGACCATCCCCTCCTTGAGGGGGGGGCCGTGACCCGGCTTGCCGACGTTCGGAACCTGAGGTTCTTCGTGGACCTCTCTTCCCAAACCATGGCCCACCAGGTCCCGGATGATCCCGTACCCGGTTCCATCGACCCTGGCCATGACAGCAGCCCCTATATCCCCCACGTGGTTCCCAACCACTGCGGCTTCCAAAGCGACATAGAGAGCCTCCTCGGTCACTCGCAGAAGATCACGGGTTTCCCCGTCCACCTCTCCCACGGGAAAGGTCCAGGCCGAGTCTGAGCACCAACCGTCAAGCCGGACTCCGACGTCGATGGAGAGAATGTCTCCCTCCTTCAGCTTCCGTCGGAAACTCGGAATGCCGTGGACCACCTCCTCGTTCACCGAAGTGCAAACGCTCCCCGGAAAACCGTACAATCCCTTGAACGCTGGGGCCGCACCCTGGTGGGAGCAGATGAACTCGTCGGAGAATCGGTCAAGTTCTCCGGTGCTCACACCGGGTTGGATTCGGGGCCCGATCTCTTGGAAGAGATCCGCGATGATCGCGCCACCCCGGGCGATGGTCTCTATCTCTCGCTCGGTCTTCAGCTGGATCATTGGGACGCCGCCCTACCCATTGGCCAAAAAACTCACGGGGAGACTCCGGATCGACCCTAGAGGGCCGAACGGATCCCGCTCTGGATCTCCTCAACGGAACCCTCACCCGGGATCTTCGCCATAACCCCTACCCGACCCTCGTAGAAACGAATGAGAGGCTCGGTTTGTTCGGCGTAAACCTTCAGTCGGTTCCGGACCGTTTCGGGGTTATCGTCCGCCCGGTGGACAAGAGCGGCTCCGCACTTGTCGCAGACGCCCTCTACCAAGGGGGCATTCATGAAGACGTTGAAAACGCTCCCGCAGTCGGGGCAGCTCCGGCGCCCCGCAATGCGCTTCACCAGGACCTCGTCGTCGGCCTCCAGGACCACCACCCGGTCCACCGCACGGTTCAGCTCCTTCAGCGCAGTGTCCAGAGCCCCGGCCTGCGGCACGGTGCGGGGGAACCCGTCGAAGACCACCCCCTGCCCCTCCGGCAGGGAAGCCAGAGTATCCTTGACCATGGCGACAATCAGTGCGTCAGGGACCAATTCCCCGGCGTCCATGTACTTCTGAGCTTCCTGGCCCAGGGCGGTTCCCTCCCTCCGGTTGGCGCGGAGGATGTCGCCCGTGGCCATATGCTTCCAGCTCTTCCCTTCAGCTAAAAGGACCCCCTGGGTGCCTTTTCCCACCCCAGGGGGACCCAAAAGAATCACATTCATGCCGTTCTCCATCCGGTTGACCTGCTACCCATCTTGGTTTGGAAACGCCGGCTCAGTTGATTTCCGGGGTGTCCGCCCCATGGAAAACGGCCGGTGCCGGGAGCTACATGTAACGCCCTCGCCCTCGCATCTTCACCCTCCCCTTTTTCATGAAGCCATCGTAGTGGCGAAGCATGAGGTGCTGCTGGGCCTGCTGGACCGTATCCAGGGCCACACCCACGACGATGAGGAGGCCGGTCCCGCCAAAGAAGAAGGTCTGTATGTTGAAGATGTCGAAGATCCAGAAAGGAACCAGGGCGATGAGCGCCAGGTAAATCGATCCGGGAAGCGTGACCCGCGTAAGGACCCTATCGATGTACTCGGCGGTCCTGGCCCCGGGTTTCACTCCGGGGATGAACCCTCCCTGCTTCTTCAAGTTCTCCGCAAGGTCCACCGGATTGAAGATGATGGCCGTGTAGAAGTACGTGAAGAAAACGATGAGAAACCCATACGTGATGTAGTAGACCAGCGTTTGAGGCTGAAAGAGGGCCGCCAGATCCTGCATGAAGGCGGACTTGGAGAAGGCGGCCAGCGTCCCGGGCACCACGATGAAGGCCTGGGCGAAGATGATAGGCATCACGCCGGCCGAATTCACCCGGAGGGGAATGAAGCTCTTCTGCCCCTCCTGGATTCGACCCCGGCCCACCACCTTCCTGGGGATCTGGACCGGAATCTTCCGGGCCCCCATCGTCATCGCCACGACCCCGGCCGTGATCCCGATAAGGACCGCCAGGAGAGCCACCAGGGCGACCGGTCCGATTTCACCCAACCTCATGGCTTCGAAGGTCCGAAGGGTGGCCGCCGGGAACCCTTCGATGATTCCGAAGAAGATCAGGAGGCTCATGCCGTTCCCGATTCCCCGCTCGGTGATCTGCTCTCCCAACCACATGATGAACAGAGCCCCGACCGTCAGGACCGTGACCGTGGTGAAGATAAACCCGAATCCAGGCGTCCTTACCGCCCCGGGAAGGCTCCCCAGGAACACGGAATACCCGTAAGCCTGAACCGCGCTGAGACCCACCGTCGTGTACCGGGTCCACTGCGTGATCTTCTTTCGCCCCTCTTCCCCTTCCTTCTGAAGCTTCTCAATGGTGGGGAAAACCGCCGCCAGGAGCTGGAACATGATGGAGGCGGAGATGTAGGGCATGATCCCCAGGGCGAAGATGGTCGCCCGGGATAGCCCACCGCCCACGAACATATCGTAGATCCCCAGGAAGGTGTCCTGGAGGGACCCCCACTGCTCCCTGAGCGCTCCCACGTCCAGGCCGGGGACCGTGATATGGGCCCCCACCCGGTAAATGAGGAGCATGAGGAGGGTGAAAAGGATCTTGTCTTTGAGCTCCGGCACCCGCCAGAGATTGGGAATGGGGTTGGCCATGGTTGTCCCGGTCAGGCCTTCTCGTCCTCAGCCTCTGACGCTTCGTCCCCCTCGGGGGCTGGCGCCTCTTCGCCCTCGGTTACCGCTTCGGATGCCGCCTGGGCCGGCGGCATCACAGCCGCAGACTTACCCAGAATCGTCACCGTGCCTCCGGCCCCCTCGATTTTGGTGCGAGCGGTGCCGCTGAAGGCATGGGCTGAAATCTGGTAGGCGCCATCGATCTCCCCGGTCCCAAGAATCTTTACCGGCTTCTTGAGGGTGCCGATGAGGCCATACTCCTTGAGGACCTCAGGCGTCACCTCCCCAGCTTCGATTCGGGTCAAATCCCGGACGTTCACCCCCTGATACTCCACCCGGTTGATATTCTTGAACCCTCTCTTGGGAATTCGGCGCTGGAGGGGCATCTGACCCCCCTCGAACCCAGGGCGGACGTTTCCGCCCGATCGAGCTCCCTGTCCTTTGTGACCTCTGCCGGCCGTCTTTCCGGTCCCGGAGCCCGGGCCCCGGCCCAACCGCTTGCTATTGCGGCGGGATCCTGGGGAAGGGCTCAAATCGTGCAACTCGGGCATTCGATAGCTTCCTTACTCTGCGACTTCCGTGACCTCCACCATGTGGGAGATCTGGTTGATCATCCCACGGATGGCAGGCGTATCATTATGGATCACCGTCTGCTGGTGCCGCTTGATGCCCAACGCTTCCAGGGTCCTCCTGTGCTTCGTGGGGCGACCTATTCCACTGCGGACCTGCTTGATGGCGATCTTCCTCACTTCAGCAGTCTTCTTCTTAGCCACGGCGCACCCCCAGAGCTTCCACTGGGATTCCCCGTTCGTAGGCCACCTGCTCAGCCGTGACCAAGCGCTCCAGGCCGTCGACGGTGGCCCGAACCACGTTGATGGGGTTGTTGGACCCCAGGCTCTTGGTCAGCACGTCCCGAACACCGGCTGCTTCCAGGACCGCTCGAACGGGTCCGCCGGCGATGACGCCGGTTCCCGGAGACGCCGGCCGAAGCACCACACGGCCTGCCCCCCAATGACCCACGATATCGTGGGGCAGGGTCCCGTTTTGAACGGGCACCTGGAAGGTGTCCTTCTTGGCCCGCTCGAAGGCTTTCCGGATGGCCTCGGCTACCTCGTTCGCCTTGGCGAGTCCGATGCCGACCTTGCCCGCCTGATCGCCCACGGCCACCAGGGCGGTAAAGGAGAACCGACGCCCACCCTTTACCACCTTCGCCACCCTATTGATGTGGATGACGTTTTCTACCATGTCGGTTTCCCGAGCCCGGGTCTGCCGCTTCTCTCGTTCCCTCGCCATCAGAACTCCAATCCGCCCTTTCGGGCGCCATCGGCAAAGGCCTTCACTCGGCCGTGGTACTTGTAGCCGCCCCGGTCAAAAATGACCTTCTCGACCCCGGCCGCCTTGGCTTTGTCAGCCAGAAGTTTCCCCGCCTCGAATGCCATTTCGACCTTGGGCATTCGAGACTTGCCTTGGAAACCCTTCAACTCCCCGGCCAGCGTGCTGATCCCTACGAGGGTCCTGGAAGAATCATCGTCGACCACCTGCCCTTCGATGTTCTTGAGGGACCTGAATACCACCAGACGGGGTCGATCTGCCGTACCCTGGACCTTTTTCCGAATCCGGCGGTGGCGTTTCGCCCGTTGAACCTGTCTACTTTTCTTGACATTACCGATCTTAGCCATGGCCTATGCCCCCGCCGTCTTTCCGGCTTTCCGGCGGACCTGCTCACCCTGGTACCGAATACCCTTGCCCTTGTAGGGCTCCGGGGGTCGGAACGAGCGGATCTCCGCAGCCGCCTGTCCTACTTTCTGTTTGTCGGCTCCCGAGACCACGACGGTGGTCTGATTCGGGCACTCCAGGGTGACGCCGTCGGGCGCAGGATAATCAATGGGGTGGGAGTAACCCACCTGAATCTTGAGTCCCTGCCCAGCGGGGTCGGCCCTATAGCCCACTCCTACAATCTCCAAGGTCTTGGAGAATCCCTGGTGCACACCCGTGACCATATTGGCCACCAGCGAGCGAACCAGGCCGTGGAGGGCCTTGTGGCGAGGTTGATCCGAAGGCCGGTGCACTACCACCCTGGCCTCTTCCACCTTCACCTCGATCTCTGGGTGGACCTCAAAAGAGAGAGTCCCCTTGGGTCCTTTGGCGGAGAAGGTCCGACCCTCCAGGGCGACATTCACCCCTTCGGGGACCTCCACCGGCATCTTTCCAATCCTCGACATTGCCTTGCTTGCTTTCCGGTTACCAGACCAAGGCCATCAGCTCCCCACCCACGCCCTGCTGACGGGCCACCCGGTCGGATAGCACACCGTTGGGGGTAGAGAGGATGGCCATCCCCAAGCCGTTTCGAACCCGGGGAATCTCGTTCACACCTACGTAACGTCGCCGGCCAGGCTTGGAGACCCGCTCCAAATGCCGAATTACCGGCGTACCGTCGGAATACTTCAGATAGATTCGAAGCAGCCCGTGAGCACCGTCGTCCAGGACCTTGTAGTCGAAGACGTAGGCATTCTCTTTCAACAGGCGGGAGACCTCGATCTTCAAGTTCGAGACCGGCATATCCACCCAGCGATGGCCGGCAGTTGCGGCGTTTCGTAGCCGGGTGAGCATGTCCGCGATGGGATCCGTCATCATATCCGTATCGATCCTTTTACCAGCTGGACTTCCGCACGCCGGGAATCTCTCCGCGGAGAGACATTTCCCGGAAGCAAATCCTGCAGATTCCGAACTTCCTCAGGAATCCACGGGGTCGGCCGCACCGAGCGCATCGGTTCCGAACACGGACACCGAACTTCGGTTTGCGTTTGCTTTTTTCAATGAGGGCTTTCCTCGCCATCTATTCCTCGACTCGTGTTGGGGCTAGGCCGCCGGCATTCCAATTTGGACGGGCGTAGCATCCCCCCTGAAGGGGAAGCCCATCTCCCGAAGGAGGGCAAAAGCCTCGTCATCCTTGTTCGTAGAAGTCACCACGGTGATGTCCATACCGTGGACCTTCTGCACCCGGTCGTAATCGATTTCCGGGAAGATGATCTGCTCCTTCACCCCCATGGTATAGTTTCCCCGTCCGTCAAAAGACCGGCTGGGAAGACCCCGAAAGTCCCGTACTCGGGGGATGGCGGCCGTGACCAAACGGTCCAGGAAGTCATACATCTGCTTCTTCCTGAGGGTGACGCTCACCCCTACAGCCATCCCCTCCCGCAGGGAGAAGTTCGAGATGGATTTCCTGGCGCGATTGATCACGGGCCGCTGGCCCGTGATGATGGACAGTTCCTCCAGAACGCTGTCGAGGAGTTTCTGATCCTTGGGCGCCTCGCCCACACCCACATTCACGACGACCTTCTCGATCTTCGGAATCTGGTGCGGGTTCTTGAAACCGAACTGCTCCTTCAACGCCGATTGGACGTGGTCCCGGTAATGCCGAAGGAGCCGGGGTTCCTTTCTCTCTGCCATGGGCTTGGGCTGATCCGCCACTGCCTTGGCTTCCTTCTTCTTTGCCATCGTCGGGCTGTTCCTGTTACGGCTTGGGAATCGGGTTCCCACTCTTGGTGGAAATCCGTTCCTTGGTTCCATCTGCCTCCACCCGGAGCCGGGTCCGGCTAGCCTCGCCGCCGGCCGGGTCCACCAACATGACGTTGGAGATGTGGATGGGGGCCTCGAACGTAATGATTCCGCCTTCCGGATTGTCTTGGGTGGGACGCTGATGCCGCTTCCGCATATTCACGCCCTCCACGACCACCCGATCCTTCCCCGGGACAACCCGGAGGACCGGGCCTTCCGCGTCCCGGAAGTTCCCGCGTATGACCTTCACCCGGTCGCCCTTCATCACCTTGTGCTTGGCCTGGCGCGCCCGGGTCTTCTTGTTCTTCCCAACCATCAGAGCACCTCCGGGGCCAACGAGACGATCCTCATGTATTTCTTCTCCCGAAGCTCCCGGCCCACGGGGCCGAAGATACGGGTTCCCCTGGGTTCCCCCTGGGGGTTGATGAGGACAGCGGCGTTGTCGTCAAAACGGATATACGTCCCGTCCTTCCGACGCATCTCTTTGGTGGTCCGGACCACCACCGCCCGGGCCACTTCTCCCTTCTTAACAGGGGCATTGGGAATGGCGTCCTTTACGGTAACCACGACCACATCCCCCACCCGGGCATACCGCCGGCCGGATCCACCCAAGACCCGAATCACGAGGGCCTTTTTTGCGCCCGTGTTGTCGGCAATCCTGAGAACTGTCTCCTGCTGGATCATCGCTGTGAACTCCGATGGTTCGGACCGGCGCTACTCGGGCCGCTCGATCAATTCGGCAACCCGCCACCGCTTCGTTTTCGAGAGCGGGCGGGTTTCTACCATTCGTACCTTGTCACCCACCTTGAACTCGTTCTTCTCATCGTGGGCCTGGTACTTCTTCGTCTTGGCGACCTGCTTCCCGTACAGGGGGTGAGCGAAACGCCGTTCCACCTGAACCGTGACCGTCTTGTCTGCTTTGTCACTGACGACGACGCCGATCCGGGACTTCCGGCGATTCCGATCCGTCCGCTCCTGCGGGATGTCGCTTGGGGTCTCAGCCATTTCCCACCAACTGACTCTGCTGGGCGAGCTCGCGCTCGCGAAGAACCGTCTTCATCCGGGCGATATCCCGGCGGATTTCCGTAAGAAGCTTTGGATTTTCCAGCTCCATCGTGGCGCTCCGAAAGCGAAGGCGAAACCGCTCCTCCTTCAACTCCCGGACCCGTTCCTGGATCTCGTCGTCCGTCAGCTCCCGAATGTCCTTAGGCTTCATCGATCTCCATCTCCTAGCCCAGCTGGTGCTCGCGCACCACGAAGCGGGTCTTGATTGGGAGCTTCGCGGCGGCCAGCTGCATGGCCCTCTGAGCCGTGTCCTCGGGCACACCTTCTAGCTCGAACATGATTCGGCCAGGCTTCACCACCGCTACCCAACCCTCAGGGTTACCCTTCCCCTTCCCCATGCGGGTCTCGGCAGGTTTCGAGGTAATGGGTTTGTCAGGGAAGATGCGAATCCAGACCTTCCCACCTCTCTTGATGTGGCGCGTCATCGCGACACGAGCCGCCTCGATCTGTCGGTTCGTGATCCAGGACGCTTCCTGGGCCTGCAGGCCATATTCCCCGAAAGAAACCCTGTTCCCTCGCGTGGCCTTGCCCCGCATCTTGCCTTTGTGCGTCTTTCGGTGTTTAACCCGTTTCGGCGCTAGCATCTTCTATCGGTCCCTGCTAAGTGGTTCTCGCATTACTTGGCTCCGCCCGCCGAATAGGTCCGACCGGACCGGTCTTCAACGACCTCACCTTTAAAGATCCAGCACTTTATCCCCACGGTCCCGTAGGTGGTGATGGCCGGAATGGAGGCGTAATCGATGTCGGCCCGAAGCGTGTGAAGGGGCACACGCCCTTCGTTGTAGCCTTCGGTCCGGGCGATTTCCGCACCACCCAGGCGACCCGCGCACTGGATCTTGATACCCTCGGCTCCAGTTCGGATGGCCGATTGGACCGCTCGCTTCATGGCCCGCCGGAAGGAGATCCGCTGCCGGATCTGATGAGCGACGTTCTCGGCCACCAGCCGGGCGTCGATCTCAGGGCGCTTGATCTCTTCCACGTTCACGCTCACCTCTGACTTCGTGAGGACCGAGAGCTCGTCTCTGAGCTTGTCCACCTCGGCCCCTCGCTTCCCGATGACCACACCGGGCCGGGCCGTATGAAGGGTCACCACGATTTTCGAGGGCTTCCGATCGATCTCCACCTTCGACAGGGCTGCATGGTTCAGTCGACGGTGCAGGTACTTGCGAATCGTCTCGTCTTCCATGAGAAGTCGGGGGAAATCACGCTCGGCATACCAACGAGACTTCCAGTCCTTGACGATTCCCAAGCGGAATCCGTGGGGGTGCGTCTTCTGTCCCATCCAGCGTTACTCCTTAGTATCCACGATCACGGTGATGTGGCTGGTCCGCTTCCGAATCGGCGAAGCCCGCCCCATTGCCCTTGCCCGCCACCGGCGTAGGGTGGCGCCCTCGTCTACGAAGGCCTCCCTGACATGAAGGCTGTCCACGTCCAGCGCCCCTCCGCCCTCTTGGGCCCTATTCTGTGCGTTGGCCACGGCGGACCGGAGCGTCTTGGACACCGGGTCGGCCGCAGCCTTCTTCGAGAATTGGAGGATGGCATATGCCTCGTTCACAGAGCGACCCCGAATCTGATCCACAACGAGGCGGACCTTTCTGGCGCTCATACTGATGCTTTTCGCAATCGCCTTGGCTTCCATCATCGATTCTCCGAACCCCGTTTACTTGGCCTTGGACCGTTTATCGGCAAGCTTCCCGCCGTGGCCCCTGAAGAGCCTCGTAGGAGAAAACTCACCGAGCTTATGACCCACCATGTTCTCCGTAATGTAAACGGGGATGAACTTGTTTCCGTTGTGGACGGCAAGCGTGTGCCCAACAAAGTCCGGAGAGATGGTGGACCGGCGAGACCAGGTCTTGATGACCTTCCTCTCGTTCCGGGAATTCATCATCTCCACTCGTTCCATGAGCCTCAGCTCGATGAATGGCCCTTTTTTTACGCTACGCGGCATGTCTTCTGACCTCTCTGAACAAAGGGGTTGATTCCACCATCATCAGGACTTGGTGGCCTTGCCCCGCTTCCGCCCACGGACGATGTACTTCGTCGATTCCTTCTTCTTGTTCCGGGTCTTCTTCCCTTCCCGTTTCCCCCATGGGGACACAGGGGGACGACCACCCGATGACCGACCTTCACCGCCACCCAGGGGGTGATCCACCGGGTTCATGGCCACGCCCCGGACCTTGGGCCTCTTGCCCCGCCACCGGTTCGCCCCAGCCTTCCCGATGGACTGAAGGTTGTGGTCGATGTTCCCTACCTGACCGATGGTTGCCACGCACTCTTTCCGGATCCTCCGGACCTCGGTGGATGGTAGCCGAAGGGTCACGAAATCCCCTTCCTTCGCCACCAGTTGGACCCCAGCCCCGGCTGATCGGGCCATCTGCCCTCCCTTTCCAGGCTTCAGCTCCACGTTGTGGATCTGGGTACCCAGAGGGATTCTCTCCATGGGAAGGCAGTTCCCCAGCCGAATGTCCGCATTCGGCCCCGACTCAACAGTGTCGCCCACCTTGAGCCCACGCGGATGGAGGATGTACCTCTTCTCCCCGTCCTCGTAGAAGATGAGGGCAATGTCGGCCGACCGGTTCGGGTCGTACTCGATCTCCGCCACCCTGCCCATGACCCCCACCTTATCCCGCTTGAAATCGACGACACGATAGCGGCGCTTGTGGCCTCCGCCCCGACGCCGGGTGGTGATCCGACCGTGATGGTTTCGCCCTCCGCTCCCCGAAAGGGGCTCGGTGAGGGAGCGCTCCGGACCCTTCCGCGTGATCTCCTCGCCGGAGGTCACGGACCGGAATCGGGTACCGGGAGTCACAGGTTTGAATTTCTTCAAAGGCATGGCGTTATCCTCAACCGACCTCGTAAAACTCGATGTGATCGCCCTCGGCCAGTTGGACCACCGCTTTCTTGAACGACGGCCTCCGGCCCAGGGCCCAATTCTTGTGGATACGCCCCAGAATCGACCGCTTGGCCTTTCCGGAGTACCTCATGGTCCGCACGTCCAGAACCGTGACATCCCAAGCCTTCTCGACAGCCCGGGCGATTTCGTGCTTGTTGGCATCGTTGTTCACGATGAACGTGTAGACGTTGTTTTTCTCGATCTGCTCGGTGGACTTTTCAGTGACCACCGGCCGCACGAGGACGTCGGCTCCTTCACGCATCGGAGGCCTCCTCCGTTTCGTCGGCACCCTCAGGCGCCTCGACGTTCTCCAAAGCACCTCGCTCGATGATGACCGTTGTGGCCCAAAGGACGTCGTAGACCGATTCCTCACCGAAGGGCCGAACCTCCACACCCGGGAGATTCCGGGCCGAGAGGTATACGTTTTCCTTCTGGCCTTCGGTCAGGATAAGGATCTTCCCCTCGGCTTCGATGGTCCCCAAATAATCCCGAAGAGTGGCGGTCTTGGGAGCCTTGAATTTGAGCGAGTCCACCAGAATCACCCGATCCTCTTCCGCCCGGGCGTTAAACGCCGAGCGTCGGGCCAGCCCCTTCACCTTCTTGGGCACCTTCTGGTTCCAGCTATGAGGAATGGGGGGGAAAGCCAATCCACCGCCCTTGAACTGAGCCGCACGGATGGTCCCCTGCCGGGCCCGGCCGGTTCCCTTTTGCCTGAAGGGTTTCCGACCACCCCCACGGACAGCGGCGCGGTTCTTTCCTGCCGCCGTTCCCTGCCGTTGGTTGGCCAAGTAGGCCTTCACCACCTGGTGAAGGACTCCCTCGTTCACGACGCCGTCGAAGAGCCAGTCCGGGAGGGCCCGGGCTCTGCCCTTCTTGCCGTCAGTCTTATAATAGTTCGCCTTGTACATGCGTCACTTCGTGATCAGAACGTAGCTATTGCGGGATCCGGGAACGCCACCCTTCAGGAAGAGCAGATTTCGCTCCGGATCCACCTTGACCACCTTGAGATTCCGGATGGTCTGCCGAACGTTCCCCATCTGACCGGGGAGTTTCTTGCCCTTGATGACCCTGGACGGATCAGTCCCGGGGCCCATGGATCCGGGACTCCGAGACCTGGGGTGCCCGTGGGAAGCCGGACGCCCAGCGAAGCCGTACCGCTTCATCACACCCTGGAATCCCCGGCCTTTCGTGGTTCCGGTAACCCTCACCGAATCCCCGGCCTCGAAGAGCTCTACCGTCAGGCTCTGCCCCAGCTCGTAAGCCACTCCGTCGGCGGGGGCAAACTCCCGAAGGATGGTGGGGGCGAATTCCAATCCGGCCTTGGCCACGTGGCCCAACCGGGCCTTCTTCGCCCGCTTTGCCTTCTTGGCGCCAAAGCCCAACTGAATGGCATCGTACCCGTCCGTCCCCGGGGTCTTCACCTGGACCACGGGACAGGGCCCGGCCTGCACCACGGTGACGGGAACCGCCACCCCTTCCTCGGTAAAGATGCGGGTCATCCCGATCTTTTTTCCAATCAACCCAGCCATCGCTCAGTCCACCTTGATTTCGACATCCACGCCCGCCGGCAGATCCAGCTTGGTCAGGGCGTCGATGGTTTGGGGACGACTGTCTAGAATGTCGATGAGCCGCTTATGGGTCCGAAGCTCGAACTGCTCCCGACTCTTCTTGTCGATATGCGGAGACCGGAGCACCGTCCATCGCTGCCGACGAGTGGGAAGCGGAATGGGCCCGCGTACGGACGCTCCCGTCTTCTGAGCCGTCCGAACGATGTCGGCCGCCGTCTGATCCACAATCCAGTGGTCAAAGGCCTTCAGTCGAATTCGAATCCTGCCAGCCATTCGGTTTCCTCGTGTGTCGGGACCAGCCTTGGGATCCCGTCATCATTCTCTCTGGGCCTGTATCCGGTCCCGAAGGCCGGTTTCGGCGCCAACGGCTTGCTGGACTTGCGTCCTTCTCTTCTCTCTCACCCCAACCCCGTTGGTGCCGGGTCGGGATCGGACCTGCCCGGCCAGCTCCGGGTCTGGCCCCGGGCTTCCCGGAGGGAACGTCGAACGCGCAGCGTTCGTAAGCGAAGCGGTTCCCGATGGGAAGTCCGGGGTCGGACCCGGAGCGTACCCCGGTGTTACTCGATCACCTCCGTCACGACCCCGGCGCCCACGGTCCGTCCACCCTCTCGGATGGCGAACCGGAGCTCACGCTCCATGGCGATGGGGGTCATGAGCTCGATCTCCATCTGGATGTTGTCGCCGGGCATGACCATCTCCACCCCGTCG
>JBDRDQ010000570.1:0-5024 GCA_043820695.1 Gemmatimonadota bacterium
CCCGCCATCGGCTCTGAGCAGGCCGCAGATCATCCGAATAGTGGTGGTCTTTCCGGCGCCATTGGGGCCCAGAAAACCAAAGACCTCGCCCCTGAACACGTCCAGGGAGAGGTCTCGCACAGCTTCCAGCTCTCCGAAGGATTTCCGGAGATTCAAAAGGCTGAGGACGACGTCAGCGTCGGCCGAGAGCATGGCGGGGCGTCCGGTTTCTCCTGAGGGGGAGGCGAGCAGGCTACCCGACCTCCCGGGCATTTTGAACCTTCAGGTGAAAGGTGGGGGGCGGGATTCGTTCTGGCCAGGGTGGGCCGGATTCGGGAAAGGGGCTTGAATCAGAAGGGGCGTGACGTTTGTTTCTCGGGGTTGATCCGGCGGCAGGCTCGGGCTTTCCGATCGCGATCCAATACCACCTTCAGGAGTACCCCATGACCCCCAGCGACGAAACCACCCATCCCCTCTCCACTCCCCAGAACGTCGCTGAGCTCCTGGCTTACCAGGCAGGGTCCGTCGTGAGCCGAACCTTGGTGAAGAAGCCGACCGGGACGCTCACACTATTTGCCTTCGACCAGGGGGGGGGACTCAGCGAGCACTCCACACCCCACGACGCGGTGGTGGAAGTTCTGGACGGAACGGTGGAGATCACCGTTGGCGGGGTGCCCCATCGGGTTTCGGCCGGAGAGGGACTCCTCCTCCCGGCAAGCGTTCCTCACGCCCTGTCCGCCGTTACACCCTTCAAGATGCTCCTGACCATGATTCGAGAGCCGGCGGGATAGGCCCGCGGCCTTGGCCCGTGCCCCTGCCCGTGCCCGTGCCCGGGAGGGCCTTCGGACCCCGGGCGGCTAGCTCCACTCCAGAAGCCGGCGCTGCCCCTCCAAGGCGCGGATTCCGGTAACGTCCTGGGTCACCTCCAGACACCCCAGGTACTCTCTGGCCGGGTTCCGGACGGCGAAGTACCGGATGTGGATGAACCTTCCCTGGATCTCGGTCCAGAATTCGGCCACGTCCCTCTCTCCGGCCTCGAACTTTCGGAGGATTTCCCTGACCAGGTGGACGCTCTTGGGAGGATGGCAGTTTTCCACGTGGCGCCCGATGGCTCCGGGGGTTCTGGGGAAGAGGCGTTCCTCCGTTTCCGAGTAGTACCGGACGAAGCCCTCGGCATCCACAAAGGAAATCTCGATGGGTAGGTGCCGGAGCATCATGTCCACCTGTTCCAGGCTCAGGCGGCCGGTACCCAGGTCCACATAGGCCTGATCCGTTCCTGCAGGGAGAGGCGCGAGGGGAGCATCCGATACGATGGGAAGGGAGATTCCCGAGCTGGCCTTCGGGGAAAGCCTGTCCCCCTCCGGGAATGGAGCCGTTGGCTTCTGGAAAGCGTACCCTAGCTCGTCCTCTCCCCGCCGGACCTCGGCCCACTCAGGATGGCTCAGCGTCTGCTGGGCCAACGGCAGCAGGATCTTGTTCTCCTTGTAGACCATCTCGATCACAGCCCTGGCCAAGGACGTCCCAGCCTTTGCCGCTTCCTCCAGCGACCCCGCCGATAGGGACGCCATGGCTCCTTTCGATTGGGCCCGGATCTCGTCGTGGACGCCCCACATGACCTGGGAGGGTCCGGTGATGCCGTGCCTTTCGAGGACGGGGAAGAGCTCGTTCTCCTTTCTCAGGTAGTGGTTGTCGATTCCCGAAATCTTCTCCAGAACGCCCCCGAGCTCCGAGGCCCACCTGTCGGGGGAAAGGGCCGCCCTCAGACCATCCCCGCACAGGTCGCCAAGCCGGTTGGCGATTTCAGTGATGATCTCGTTTTCCGCCAGGTAGGTGTGGACGGGGTGTCCCGGTTGAGCCTTGATGGCCTCCCGCTTATCGAGGCTGTCTTGGACCACGGAGACATGGAGATCACAGAGTCGCTGGATCTCCTCAACGGGCATTCCCTCCCGGATGAGCTGCTCCTCCATTGCTCCGATCTCCTTAACGGAGACATCCTTAATAACGCTGTCGAAGCGGGCCTTGGCGGTCTCCGGGGCGACCCCATCGTGAAGGTCTTGAATGAGGCTCTTCAGCTCAGCGACCTTGTCGACCTCGGTCATCGAGGTCACGGCGCCCGGGACCGCCGCACTCTTATTCGGGGATCTTTCAGCCATTGCCGGAATCTCCAACAGGTTATGCGTTATTGCGTTGATGGAGAATACCCAGCCTCGACCCCCGGGGATGTGATGCCGGTCACATGTCGCGCAGGACAGTTGACCTACTATCTTTTCCAAATTGGGAAAGACAGTCTCATTATTCTGTGATGAATATCACGATTCGGTTTCCGACGTCCAAGGTTGGCATCGTTGATCCGTAATCCGAAAGAGAAGCTGAGAGGGACTTCCTTCTTCCGTGACCTTTCCCCGGAGGCCCTGGATCTGGTCTGCGAAAGAATGGTCCATCGAACCGCGCCAGCCGGAACCATCCTCTTCCGAAAGGGGGAACAGGCCCGTGGAGTCTACGTTCTGGTGAAGGGCCGGGTGGAGATCTATCGGTCCACGGCTGACGGGAGGGAGCAGGTCCTGCACTCCGAGACCCCGGTCCAGAGTGTCGCGGAGCTCCCGGTGTTCGACGGGGGAAGTTACCCGGCGGCCGGCCGGACAGCAGAGGACTCGGAGCTCTACTTCCTCGCGGTGGATGACTTCCAGCGCCTGTATCGTGAGCACCCGGAGATCGCAGACGCGGTCATAAGGAATCTTGGCCAACGCCTTCGGAAACTCGTGGAGGTCGTGGAGAAGGTCTCGCTTCGAAGCGTCCCGAGCCGAGTCGCCAAGACCCTTCTGGAGCAGGCCGAGAAAGCCGGATCCCTGGAGGATGGCGCGGGTTTCCGCCTCTCCAGAACCCAGACGGAGCTGTCCCACGAGTTGGCTACAAGCCGGGAGAGTGTGGCCCGTGCCCTGGGCGACATGCGGCGAAGAGGGATCATTTCCACCGAGGGGCGAAAAGTGACCATTCTCTCGCTGAGGAGTTTGGTCGATATGGCCCAGGGTGAGGAGCCATCCGGGCCTATCCAACCAAAGTAGAATCCGATCACACAACGCGAACCATGATGCTGGTAGGCGGCGGCCTGACCCAGCGCCTAGACCTGAAGGAGACGTGCGGTGGGGAAGACCATGATCGAAAAGATCGTCGCTGCTCATGCCGGGAAAGAGGTAGCTCCCGGCGATATCGTCGACGTTGGCATCGATGTTCGGGTTGCACGTGATTTCGGCGGGGCCAACGTGGTGAAGAACATCAAGGAGAATGCGCTGGACGTAGCCGATTCCTCGAAAACCCTCTTCACCTTCGACTGCAACCCCGGCGGGTCCGACCAGAAGTACGCCACGAACCAACAACTCTGTCGCGAGTTTGCCCGTGAGCGGGACATCGACGTGTATGATATCGATGCCGGGATCGGAACCCACCTGGCCATCGACAATGGGCATGCCGTTCCCGGATCCACCTTCGTGTCGACGGATTCCCACGCCAATATCCTGGGGGCCATCGGAGCCTTTGGGCAGGGCATGGGGGACCTCGATATTGCCCAGGCCTTCGCTTTTGGCAAGGTCTGGTTCAAGGTCCCTCAGACCGTAAAGATCATCCTGAAGGGCACCCCCTCCGCGAATGCCTCCGCCAAAGACATCACCCTGGCCCTGGTCAAGCAGCTCGGAGCCAATGGACTCCTGGGCCTCTCGGCCGAGGTGTACGGGGAGGTGGTCGACGGACTAGACCTCGCCTCCCGCATCACCATCTCTTCCATGGCCACCGAGATGGGTGGGATCATCGCCCTCTTCCCGCCGAACCGGGAGGTCCTGGACTTCTGCACGGAAGCCAGTGGCGCCCCGGTTGAGGCCGTTTTCGCGGACGAGGATGCTGTCTACCACTCCACCATCGAGGTCGATATCGATGGACTCGTGCCTCAGGTGTCCCGACCCGGCCACCCGGAGGATGTGGTCGACGTCGCCAGCGTCGCCGGGACGAAGATCGGCTCGGCCTTCATTGGGTCATGCACGAACGGTCGGTTCGAGGACATGCAGGCGGCCTCAGCCATTCTCGAGGGAAAGAAGGTCGCTCCCGGGGTAGTGTTGAAGATTGTGCCCAGCACCGACAAGGTTTGGCGCCAGTGCCTGGAAGCCGGGCTCATGGACATCTTCAAAGAGGCCGGTGCCCTGGTCAGCAACGCCGGGTGTGCCGGCTGTGCGGCCGGCCAGGTTGGTCAGAACGGACCCGGGGAAGTCACCGTCAGTACCGGCAACCGAAACTTCGCCGGCAAGCAGGGAAAGGGAGAGGTGTACCTCGCATCTCCGGAGGTTGTAGCGGCATCTGCGGTAGCCGGGGTCATTTGCCTGCCGGGGGAGATCCCCGAAGCACCGGTCCTCTTCTCGTCGGGGGTGAAGGGCCCATCCGCCAAGGCACCGAAGAGAGAAGACATGTCCTCGGGAAAGCCCGAGACCTTCAAGGGTCGGGTCTGGGTGGTCGCCAGGGACAACATTGACACGGACATGATCTTCCATAACCGGTACCTGACCATCACGGATATCGCCGAGATGGGCCAGTACGCCTTCGACAACCTGGAGGGTTGGGAGGATTTCGCCAGGAAAGCCGAACCCGGGGATATCGTGGTCACCGGAAAGAACTTCGGCGCCGGGTCTTCTCGTCAACAAGCGGTGGACTGTTTTGAAAGCCTGGGGGTTTCGATGGTGATTGCCGAATCCTTCGGAGCAATTTATGAAAGGAACGCAATCAACAAGGGCTTCCCCATTGTCACCGCCGATCTGATGCCCGAAGGGTTGGAGAACGGTCAGGTGATCGAAGTGGACCTTAAGGCCCAGACCATCATGCTCCCCTCTGGGAGGAAAACCAGGGGAGCCTTTTCCGACGTCCAGATGGACATCTACAAGCGGGGAGGGCTTCTGAGCCGGTAGGACCACTAATGACCGGGGCTGACCTGCGGAGTATTATGCCTGGATCCGGAAGCTGACTCCTCCAGGTAGGCCGTCGCCATGAAAACCCTTTTGGCTTTTTTG